>CAINEA010000778.1 GCA_903847525.1 uncultured Acetobacteraceae bacterium
ATGAAGGACATGTCGCCCATTTTCTGCCCGGCGCGGAGATAGGCGGCGTGGGTGGACTGGCTCATGCTCTCCTGCCCGCCGGCGACGACGATGCTGCTTTCGCCGGTGCGGATCTGCTGGGCGGCGAGGGCCACGGCGCGCAGGCCGGAGCCGCAGACCTGGTTGATGCCGAAGGCGGTCTTTTCGTCGGGGATGCCGGCATTGCGCGCGGCCTTGCGGGCGGGGTTCTGGCCTTCGCCGGCGGCCAGCACCTGGCCCATGATCACCTCGTCCACGTCCGCGGCCTCGATGCCGGCGCGGGCGATGGCGGCGCTGATCGCGGCTGTGCCGAGCTCATGCGCGGCGACCGTTCCGAACGCTCCGTTGAAGCTGCCGACCGGCGTGCGGGCGGCGGAGACGATAACGACGTCATCCATATCAGGCTTCTCCTAATGCCGGGGCCAGTCCCCGGGCGCTGGCGAAAACTACAACCCGTGCGAGGGCAATGAAAGCATGCATGCTGCAAGGCAGTTGGACGTTTGCTGTACGGAAGGTGCCTAAAGCTGCCTTAGCCAGTCCAGGAGCGGTTGCCAGAGCGCCTTTTCCGCGCCCGTGCCGGCGGTCATGCCGATATGCCCCGCGCGGGGTGTGTGAAGAACGGCGCCAGGGATCAACTTTGCGAGAGCACGGGCCGATTCCGGTGGCACGATCCGGTCGCGACCGGGGGCAGCTACCAGGGTCGGCAGCCGCAGCACGGCCGGGTCCACGGCGCGTCCGGCGACCTGCCATTCGCCCCGGCCCGGCGTATTCTCGCCATACCATCCCGATAGGCACTCGCGCGCGACCTCGGCCGCGAGGGGGACGCCATCGTTCAGCCAATCCTCCAGCGCCACGAACAGTTTCGCGCGCTCGCTGTCCGGATCCAGCCCTGCGAAGGCACGGTACTTGTCCCCGACGCCGAACGGATCGAGCATCGTGAACAGCGTTTGCAGCGCATCGATCGGCAAGGTGGCGTTGAAGCCGAGCAGCGGCTCCAGCATCGGCAGGATCCGTGCGACCACCGTTTCGGTCTTGCCGCTATCGGCATGGAAATCCCAGGGCGTCGCCAGCAGCGCCAAGGCCCGCACAAGGTCCGGCCGCCGGACGGTCGCAGCGACCGACAGGGTTCCGCCCATGCAGTAGCCGGCCAGTACCGGCGGCGTCCCGGCCAGCCGGTTGGTTTCCATCAGGGCGCGTTCCAGCCGGCCGGCGATGTAGTCGGTCAGGGTGAATTTCCGCTCCGTCGCACCGGGCCAGCCCCAGTCCAGCAATAGCGGCCGAATGCCGGCCTCGGCCAGAAATCGCAGCATGGAATGGCCCGGCGCCAGGTCCAGCACATACGCGCGGTTCACTAGGCTGGGCACGAACAGCACGGTCTGTGCGGCATGATCCTTCGGCCCAAGCGTGCCGTAATCCAGCAGGCGGGTTTCGCCCTCCGCCCAGATCGCCGGCGGCTCGGTCATGTCGCGTTTCCAGGGATGCCGCCGATAGGCGGCGATCCCCGCGATCAGCGCCGCATCATTTCGGAAGCTTTCCGGCCACGCTGCCCCCGGCGCGCCGCTGAGCCCCGGTCCGGCCTGATTGGGGTTTTGGGCTCCCGCCAGGATCTCCAGCATTGGCAGGCCCAGCAGCGGCAGTCCCAACATCGCCACCAGTCCGGCGGCGAGCGGGTCGACACTGGAGTTGTCGTTCGAGCTGCTCGATCCGTCCGGCAAGCCGTGCGATTTCAGCATCGCGAGGGTCAGGTGCAGCAGCAGTGGTCTCGGCCCTCGGCGCAGCATCGGCCCCGGTGTCGTCGGCCCCCGTGTCATCGGCCCTGGTGTCATCGGCATGGGCCTGCGTCCCGGTCGCGGCCGGTCGCGGGGCGGTTGCGGCAGCTTTGGTCCAAAGCGTGGATAAGGCTTGCCATGTCTCCAACGTCTCCCGGTCCGCCGCAGCCGCGGCCAACTCGCTTTGCCAGACCGTTACCCAGTCGCGCATAAAATTCCGACCAGGATCGCCGGCCAGCCGTTCTGCCTTGGGCGATCCGGAAGGGGGCTCGTCGCTCATGCCTCATTCACGCTCCGCAACCTTTCTCCACACGAGTGCGACTCAAATTCGTTTGCATTACGCTAAGAATGGCGAGCCGCGACTGCCGGACCGGTAAACTTCCGATAAAGCATGGCTCGGTGCAGGCAGCATAAAAAAGTTCTTTCGCAGTTGCGGCATAAGCCGCATGTTAGGGCAAATTTCGGAAAAAGAGCGAACCCATGCCCGTATCCGCCAGTAAATCCCCCGCCGACAATCCGGCGTCGGAGCCGAAAACCGCCTCTGTGACCACGCCAGACCCCTCGAAGGCTCCCACAGCCTCGAGTCTGCCGGTCGTGGTGAAGAAATACGCCAACCGGCGGCTCTATAATACTGAGAGTTCCAGCTACATCACCCTCGATAACCTGGCCGAGATGGTGCGCACCGGCCGGGATTTCGTGGTCTATGACGCCAAGAGCGGTGACGATATCACACGCTCGGTGCTGACGCAGATCATCGTCGAGGAGGAAGGCAAGGGCCGCGCCATGCTGCCCACCGGTTTCCTGCGCCAGTTGATCGGCTTCTACGGCAATTCCATGCAGGGCCTGGTGCCGAACTACCTGGAAAAGGCGATGGAGGCCTTCGCCGAACAGCAGGAGAAGGTGCGCGTCACGGTTCAGGAAACCGTGGGCAATTTATTCCCGGGCATGGAAGAGGTCAGCCGCCAGAACCTGGCGATGATGGAACGCGCGATGGGCATGTTCGCGCCATTCTACCGTGCGCCGGACGCCTCGATGTCCGGAACCCCGCCTGAGCCCGAGGCCGAGGTCGACATCCTGCGCGCCGAGGTGGAACGTCTGCGCAAGGCCCTCGCCGAGGCCCAGACGAAGGCCAACAAGCCCTGATCCGGGCTTCCGAGCCGCGGAGCCAGCGGCCCGACGGATAAGAATGGCCGGCCTGAACGCGCCTAGATAACCGAAACCTGACAATCTGCGTGTACATGCCTATCTTTCTCCCCAGCGACCCAAGGTCACCAACTCTCGGGAGGAGAACCGCGATGCTCAACCAGACAGCGCCACTGACGCTTAAGGACCCCAGCCTGTTCCGGCAGGCCAATTGCATCGACGGCAAATGGGTGCAGGCCGAAAGTGGCCGCACAATCCAGGTCAGGAACCCCGCCACTGGCGAGTTGGTCGGCGAAGTGCCGGCCCTCGGCGCCGCCGAAACCCGTCTGGCGATCGAAGCCGCCCATCGGGCCCAGCCGGCTTGGCGCGCCATGCTCGCCAAGGACCGCGCGACCATCCTGCGCAAGCTGTTCGACCTGATGCTGGCCAACGCGGACGACCTGGCCACCATCATGACCGCCGAGCAGGGCAAGCCCTGGGCGGAAGCCCGCGGCGAAATCGCCTACGGCGCCAGCTTCATCGAGTGGTTTGCCGAGGAGGGTAAGCGCATCTATGGCGACACCATTCCGCAGAACGCCAAAGGCCGCCGCGTGATCGTGCAGAAGGAGCCGATCGGTGTTTTCGCTGCCATCACGCCCTGGAACTTCCCGACCGCGATGATTACCCGCAAGGCCGGCCCCGGCTGGGCCGCCGGCTGCACCGGCGTGTTGCGCCCGGCCAGCCAGACGCCGTTCTCCGCCCTCGCTCTGGCAGTGCTGGCCGAACGTGCCGGCATGCCGCCCGGCGTGTGCAACGTGATCACCGGCCCGTCCGGCGAAACCGGGGCCGAACTCACCGCCAACCCCCTGGTGCGCAAGCTGAGCTTCACCGGCAGCACCGAAGTCGGCGCGCTGCTGCTGGCGCAATGCGCACCCACCATCAAAAAGACCAGCATGGAACTCGGCGGCAACGCGCCGTTCATCGTCTTCGATGACGCCGATCTGGACTCCGCCGTGCTGGGCGCGATGGCCAGCAAATACCGCAACGCCGGGCAGACCTGCGTCTGCGCCAACCGCATCCTGGTGCAGGACGGCGTCTATGATGCTTTTGCCGCGAAACTGAAGGTGGCGGTGGAGGAACTGAAGGTCGGCAATGGTATGGATGCCGGTGTCACCCAGGGCCCGCTGATCAACGCCGCTGCCGTCAGCAAGGTTGAGGCCCACATCGCCGATGCCCTGAAGCGTGGCGCCAGCATCGTCACCGGCGGCCACCGCCACGCGCTGGGTGGCAATTTCTTCGAGCCGACGATCCTGGCCAACGTTCCCAACGACGCGGATATTTTCCGCGAGGAGACCTTCGGTCCCGTCGCACCGCTGTTCCGCTTCAGCACGGAAGAGGAGGCTGTGCGCATGGCCAACGACACCGAGTTCGGCCTGGCGTCTTATTTCTATGCCCGCGATATCGGTCGGATCTTCC
>CAINEA010000779.1 GCA_903847525.1 uncultured Acetobacteraceae bacterium
CGGAACCATCCGCACGCCCGCGTTCGCGCCGGTGGGCACCAAGGCAAATGTGAAAGGTATTTTACCGAGCGCCCTTACGGCGCTCGGCGCCGATGTCGTGCTCGCGAACACCTACCATCTGTACCTCCAGCCCGGTGAGAAAATTGTGCAGGACGCCGGCGGCCTGGGGAAATTCATGGGCTGGCAGGGCCCTACTATGACCGATTCGGGCGGCTTCCAAGTCTTCTCGCTCGGTGCGGCGTTCGGTAAGACCATTTCCAAATTTGTGAAAGAAGAGTCTCCTACGGAAGAGTCGGTGGCGGTGTATGACGAAAACGTCGCGAGCCAGCACGGACAGCTCGCCATCATTGATGATGAGGGCGTCTCATTCACCTCGCACTACGACGGTTCGCTTCACCGCTTCACGCCCGAGCGTTCGGTTGAAATACAACACGCGCTCGGCGCAGACATCTTCTTCGCGTTCGATGAATGCACCTCGCCGACCGAGCCATATGAGTATCAAAGGGAGGCGATGGAGCGCACGCACCGCTGGGCGGAGCGTTCTCTCAAAGCGCACCGGCAAAATATTGATGCCGGTAAGCAGCAGGCCATTTTCGGCATTGTGCAGGGCGGCCGCCACGAGGACTTGCGCCGCGAGTCTGCACACGAGATCGCATCGCTCGGTTTTGACGGCATCGGCATCGGCGGCTCCTTTAGCAAAGAGGATATGCGCGGCGCGCTCGCCGCGGCCGTGGGAGAACTGCCCGAAGAACTTCCGCGCCACACCCAGCCGCGCACCACGCAATCCATCCGGCCCCACAAACTTTGAATAATCCGCCGCGCGCTTCCCGTCGCCCGCCTTCGTATAAGGATCGTTCGGATCCACCCCAGCCAGCACCGTCAACAGCACCGCCGCATCCGCCACCGTCCGCGCCATCGGCCCCGCCGTGTCCTGATTGATCGAAATCGGAATAATGCCCGACCTCCCAATCAGCCCCACCGTCGGCTTAATCCCCACCAGCCCATTCATCGCCGCCGGCGAAACAATCGACCCATCCGTTTCCGATCCCACCGCCACCGCGCACAAATTCGCCGCCACCGCCGCGCCCGAACCCGAACTCGACCCGCTCGTATTCCGATCCAGCGCATATGGATTCCGCGTCAACCCGCCGCGTCCGCTCCACCCGCTCGTCGAATGTGTCGACCGGAAATTCGCCCACTCGCTCAGATTCGTCTTCCCCAGAATCACCGCGCCCGCCGCCCGCAAACGCTGCGCCACGAATGAATCCTTCAGCGCAATTGACCCCTCCAGCGCCAGCGACCCCGCCGTCGTCATCATCCGGTCCGCCGTATCGATGTTGTCTTTGATCAGCACAGGAATCCCGTGCAAAGGCCCGCGCGAGGGCTCCTTGTCCATCGCCCGCGCAATTTCCAGCGCATCAGGATTCGTCTCAATCACCGCCCGCAGCGCAGGCCCGGACCGATCGATCCGCTCAATCCGCTCCAGATAGCGCGTAACCAGCGACTCGGAAGAATACTTCCGCAACTCCGCAATCGTCAGCTCATCCAGTTCAAATGGAGCCTGAGCGAAAGCGTGATCGGCGATCAAGCCAGCCGCGGCAGCGCCCAGCAGAGCCCGCCGCGACAAACCCGTGACGGTGGCCATGAATCACTTCACCCGTGTCGCCACTGCTTCCTCGGTCGCGAACTCCCCAACCTTACGCGTAAACTTAATCTGGTCCCCGGCAAGCTTACCCGTGTATTCGATCCGGATCGCCATATCCATGTAAGTCATGTTCTCGACGAAGAAAACATCGTCGCCGGTCACCTTACCCTCTGTGATCGCCACCGAACCCTGCGGCCCCACCGCCGTCCCAGTCAGCTTCCCCGCATCCACCTTGAATTCATACGTGTACTTCTGCGCGCCAATCTGGGTATCGAACTCGGCCGTCCACTTCCCATTCAGATCCGCCGCAAACGCAGCAATAGCCATAGCCAGCGCGAGCGCTGCCAGAACCGCAATCTTACGAATTGTCATGAATAGATTGTAGCCGTTTACGCCGCGGGAAAATCCGCGTCCTTCGCCACCTGCTCCGCCTGCCACAAGTGCCGTCGCCCGTGCGCCGCGATAATCAGCAACCCGCTTGCCGCAGTAAACCGAATCAACGGCAGCACCGGATTCCGATACCGCACGCCATTCAGATCTTTCCCCGCACTATTCCGCACCAGCGCCAACGTCCGCTCCATCGCTTGCTGAAACTGCGGCAACACACCCTCGGGATTCAGCGTCGGCCGGGGACGAAATGAGGCCGGCGCAGGGACCTTCTTCGAAGGCGGCGGCTCCAGCCTCTTCAGAAACCACTCCGAAGGCGCACCGCCGCTGCGAAACTCTCCAGCCCCCGCCCGCGCATCCCCCGCCGCACTCTCAATCGCATCCAACGTCAACCCGGTCGAAACCGTCAGATGATCCAGACACTCCAGCATGCTCCAGCCTTCGCCAGCCAAAGGCTGCCACGTGAGCTGCCGCATGTCATACTTCGTCGCCAGCGCCTCCGCCGCGGCCATCAGCGCACGAATGCTCTCCACATACTGCTCACGAGTCAATGAAATCTGTCCGGGCATAGC
>CAINEA010000780.1 GCA_903847525.1 uncultured Acetobacteraceae bacterium
CACAACCGCGATAGGCGGTAGCCGTGCTGATCGACGCCTTCGCGGCTGCGACCACCGGGCCGTCTGTCTGTCGGAATGTCATGTAGAGCCTCATCTGATGATCGGTGACGTGGCGGCCGGGCAATGGGCAGATCCCTTCGCGAAGGGATCCATCCAATCCGCCAGCCGGTCATGGTCAACAAACGGCTCGCGCTCCCCGAAGGAGTGCGGGCAAAGTTTTCTGACGGTCGCGCCTCCGGTCGGGCTACGCCCGCCTTGCGCTGCAACCATCAGAAAATTTTCTCACCCTGATTGTCGCGCCGCACATGACGCGCCCGCACCGCGGCCGCTGGCCTATCCTTCAGCACCGACTGTAGCCCGGAGGCTTGATCGTCCTCGACCAAACCTAAACCAAGATAGACATAACGCGTCTACGGGGTCGTCGCCGCAGAGGGGAGTGCCACGATCACGAGCGACACTGTGGGACGCCATCGGATGTACATCTCATCGCTTCAAGCCAAGAAATGGCAAGACGATGGGATCAACTGCGGATACCGGGGAAATGTTGAAACTACTCTGGTAGCGGCTGTCTGGAAGATAATCGCGGCTGATCGCAGACAAGTATTGGCTGTGCGATCGTTCGCTGTTTCAGCCAGGCTGGACCGGCATGGCCGTGTTGGTTGGTGATATTTTGGAAATGAGGTTGGCCAGGATGTAGGTTTGGTTGGCTGCGTCAAAATTATGGCGGAAGGTCTCGCTGGGTTGGATCTCGGTTCTGGGCTTACTGAGGAATTCCAGCAGGAGTTGATCGAGTTCGGCTGCCGGCAAGGACGGTGCGGCACAGGCACAGGGAACTTCAGCCGTCGCCAACACCCGGGCGATGACAGAACCCGCTTGGGTAAAGGCAAGGATTGGCCGGCAGGCGCGAATGTAATCGAAAATCTTGGCGGGCAGTTGAATGCTGGGGAGCTCATCGGCAGTGATATCGAGCAATATCAGATAGTCCGCGTTCAGCATTTCCTCCCTGGCTTCGGCCTGTGGCGCCATGCGGTCGTCGATATGCAGGCAACCCAGCGTTAGGAGTCGTTGGTATGGACTGGCGGAAGTATCGAGGCACTGATTCTGAATGGGGCCTAGAAGGCGCAGCTGGATGCTTTTCGGTTCTATCCTGCCTGCAGTGATCAAGCGATCGAGCGACTCGATCAACGGCCACGGCGTTCGCCCTCCGTAGATAGTTCCGATGTGGGCGAGCGTGCGCCTGGTACGGGCGCTGTTCGGATGGGGCTGGATCGTCTCCTCCTGGTCGAAACCGTTCCATATGAGGTGGATCTTATGACGCCATTGCGGATAGCGATCTTCCCAAATCTGCTTTACCGAATCGGTATTTGCGATGACGACGTCCGCGTTTCGGAATATCAGATCTTCTAAAACCGAATCGAGTACCCGGGATCGCCTGGACATCCGGGTCGGGTTATTCGCAAGCGGGTCGCGAAAGTCGGCAATCCAGCGATGGCCATGGCGAAATTTCAGCGCCAGCGCCACCAAATGGGTGGCGACGGGTGGATGACTGGAGATGATCACAGCGTTCGGTTTGGCCGCCAAGATCGGTGCAGCCGCCTTGAAGGCAAATGGCATCCATGGCAGCCGATCATTATAGGGGAGGGCAGCGATGACAAACAGGTGAATTGCCCGGCTGGCATAGTGCCACGGACCCCGGGCGTCGCTGGGGCGCGGTACGCGGATTGTGACAACTTCCATGGACCTGTCAGCAGCCGGTTGGCAGATCATCGACGGGACATTCTTTTCCGAAACGCTGGCTTCGGAACCGCCGATCCACTGGGATATGATGGTGACCGGATATCCAAGGCGCGACAGATATTTGGAGAATCGCCCCGGGCGGGCGGCGCCTATGGCATTTTCCGGCGGAAAATAATACGCGAGAAGCAATACGGTCGGCAGACCGCGAATGGGCTCTTGAAGCGTCCGCGGCCGCACGCGGATGAGCTTCAGGACCTGGCTTATGACGGTGGACACTAGCCTCGCTCTTTCATCCGGCGAAAAATAGAACAGCATGCAAAGAACGACAAACAGGACGACCCAGAACAGGTCCAGGATCGCCTGGAGGAGGGGTCGATCTAAGCGTAGCCAGTCGCCAACGGCGAAGACCAGGATGGCAAGAATGTTCAGTTTGGTGAATGCGAGTACGCTCACCGGAACCTTATGCTCGCGCCAGGCGATCATCCAGCACGCGAGCATATAGACCGCCCAGGTCCCCAGTGTGGCAAACGCGGCGCCATAGATCCCAAAGTTTGGGATCAGGGAGAAATTGAGCACCGTATTTAACACGGCTCCGGCAAAAGCGACGGAGCCGACGGTTTTGGCCCGCTTGTTGATCAACAGCAGGCTTCGGAAGAAGTCCCCGATTTCCCGGAAAAGGTAAGCCGCTATCAGGAGGGGCAGCAAGAGGTAGGGTGGATAGAAGCTTTGCGGTACCATCAAACTGAAAAGCTCGGGCGCTGCTATCGCAATCGCCAATCCTGTTAGATAAAGCGCGAAAAACAGGTAGGCGGCGACGCGAGCGAACCGTTCCCTCCAGCCATCCTGCTTGGCAAACCGATAGAGGGTAACGCTCCAACTCCGGTTGAACGCTTCACCGACAAAGATGCTGACGAGGAAGGCAAACCGATAGGCCAGGGCATACCTGCCGAGTTCGGCCAAGGAAACTGCATCCGCCAGGAAGAAGCGGTCCGAGAAGTGAATAATAAACGCGGAAACGCTGGCGGCGAGCAACGGCAGTCCGAGTCGGACGAATTGCGGTATGAAGGAATTCTGCCAGTGGCATCCGACCTCGCGTAGGACGCGGAAAAGCAAAAACGCGCTACCGACACCGGTCACGATGAGCTTGCTGTAGACAAAGCCCCAGACACCCGCACCGGCAAAGCCTATGAAATAGACATTGAGACAGAAATTAGCGATTAATATCACAACTGAATAATAGAAGAAAAATTTAGCGCGCTGACGGATGCGCTGGTAGACCAGAACGACTTCCACCATGTTGGCAAACCACATCGCGACGAACGAGGCCTGCAGGAGGGATGTTCGCTCCGGCGTGTGGAAGACTGCTTGGCTGAGCATGCCGGCGGTCAAAATCCCGCCGATTGCGATGAACGCGCTGAGCAGCGCGGTGCTCATTATGCTTGTAGAGACAATACTTGCCTCTTTTTCAGGGGTGTGCTGATCGTGGAACAAGCGGCCCAGGACAGCCCCAATGCTTTGCAGACCAAAGGTAAGCGCGACGATCTGAGTGCCGAGTTCGATCAGTTCTATAACGCCATACTGGGCAGGCGACAGGTAGTGGGAATAAAATGGGATCGCAACAAAGCCCAGAATGCGGCTGGCAACGTTGCCCAATAGGTAGAAGGTGGAATCGTGCAGAACGCGTGTGATCTGTGCTCCTGATTTGTCGCGTGATCTGGCCAAAGCATTCATCTGATTCGTTCCACCGGGCTGGGCAAGACAATTCGGGGTCATTTGCGGATGTTTCCCGCCTGACGGCAATTAGCGGCGAGAGACATGGATTTAGCGGAAACTCAGTTTCGCTTCCGAGGTTTTCGGTGGGTGCCTACAGCATCGAGTGCTGGCGCATGGATGAATGCCTGGAAATACCTAATAGATGTTTCGATTCGAATGGTTGGGCCATCGACCGGTAGGGGATGCGGTTGTACTCCAAAAGCTTCCCCAAAATACCGGGTTCAAATCGTTCACACGAATATCTGACGTTCAAGAATGCGCCAACGGCCGCATCGTCCGATACAATCTGCGCAGCAATTCTGCAATCCGGCATCGCTCCATACCGTTCTGGGCGGCCGATTTACACCTGCCCAGGCCAGGTGCCCAATATAAAGGTTGTAAGATGGCTGGGAACCCGATCCGTCCGGGTGAGAGGGGGATGGCCAGAACTACCTTGGGTATGTAATTTGTGGCCTGACTGTACTAACCCGTGCGACGTGCCGCCGGATTCGCGCATAAACGAGGCCTGCCCGTCTGGGTATTGTCACCTCATTGGCGAACCTGTCCTGTTGACATGGTTTGCACCGGCACACGGCGGTGAAGTGGCGCGGCGAGGGCGGCTTTTATTGCCGCCCATGCAGGGGCTGGGATATTGGTGGGGCCTTAATTCAGTGCGGTAAGCTCGCGGGCGGAGATCTGGTGCAGCGATTGCAGGCGGCCGAACAGGGTTTCCGCTGGAATATCTGAGGCGCCTGCGCCTAGGCAGTCGGCGAATTTGTCGTAAAGCTCCGCATCGGTCAGCGGTAGGGTTGCGTGGCCGCGGGCGCGGCGGATCTGTTCGCTGGTCAGGGTCTGGCCGTCGTTGAGTTCGAAGCGTACCTGGTCGAACGGCGCGGCGCCGGGCATTTCTGGGTCGTGTTCGGTGCCGGTGACTATCTTCACCTTGGTCATCAGGGTCTGGATGTCCGGACGTTGCACGAACTCGTCGGTCAGTTCGGCGAGGCCGACGCGCTTGGCGACGATGGCGCTGCTGAGCACGAATTCCATGCTGAACTTGGCGGCCAGGCCGGTCTGCGGATTGTGGTTGCGCAGCACGGTAGCAAAGTACTCGCTGATATCGACCCGGATTTCCTTGATGTCCTCAGGATTAACCGAGTGGGCGTTGACAAGGCCGAGTGCCGCATCGATGGCGCGGTGGGTGCAGTAGCAGGTCGGGTATTTCTTGATCGACAGGCCCTGCCGGATGATCGCCCATTCCTGGCCGACATGGGTCTCGCTGGTGCGGTCCTCCTGGCCGGAGGGGGAGACGGCGTGTAGGAAGCCCTGCGGGTGTTCCAGCGCGTCCGTGTTGGCGGTGAAGCCGGCTTCGGCTAGGCGGGCGGCCATGACGCCGGCATGGGCGGAGCGGCCGGCGTGGAAGGGTTTGGTCATGGTGCCGAAATTGGCCATGGTGCCGGCCGATTGCGATGCGCCCAGCGAGATCGCCATCGCGGTGCGGGTTTCATCCAGCCGGCGCAGGGATGCGCAGGCCGCCGCCGCGCCAATCGAGCCGAAGATGCCGGTGGGATGCCAGCCCTTGGCGTGGTGCAGGCCGGTGTCGCGGCGGTACAGCTCCGCCCAGGTCTCGTAGCCGGCAATATACGCGACCAGCATGTCGAGGCCCGAGGAGCCGAGCTGTTCGGCCTCGGCCAGGATCGCCGGAACCAGCACCGTGCTGGGATGGCCGCGCAGGGCGACGTCGTCGTAGTCGAGCGCATGGGCGGCGGTGCCGTTGATCCAGGCAGCTTCGGGGGCGGTGCTGGTCTGCTCGGAGAAGTACAGGCTGGCCGGGCCGGGGGCGGCGTCCAGCACCTTGCGCAGGATCTGCGGCGCGGGATCGTTCCGGCCGGCGATCATGGTGCCGATGCAGTCGATGAAGCCCATGCGGGCGATGCGCATGGCTTCCTCGGGGATCTTGTTCGGCGACAGGTCAGCGACGAACTTGGCCAGTGCGAGCGTGACGCCCGGATGGGAAGCGTTCATGGATGATATCTCTTTTCTTCTTAATTCAGCTGCTTGCGCAGCTTGTTTAGGCTGCCGCCCATCTTGACCGAGCCGGGCAGTGGGTGGCCGACAATGTCTTCCGCCAGGCAGGCCGTTTCCAGCAGCTTTTCCAGGTCCACGCCGGTTTCGATGCCCATTTCCTCGCATAGGAACACCAGATCCTCGGTGCAGACATTGCCGGCCGCGCCCTTATGCGCGGCGAAAGGGCAGCCGCCGAGGCCGGCGACGGTGCTGTCGAAGATATCGACACCCATCTGCAGGCCGGCATAGGCGTTGGCGATGCCCATGCCACGGGTGTCGTGCAAATGCAGCGCGACGCGCTTGTCCGGCCAGCGGTTGCGGACCTTGCCAACGAGTTGGGTAATGGCGACGGGCGTTGCCCAGGCCATGGTGTCGGCGAGCGACAGGATCTTGATGTTCAGGCCGTGCTCGGCAGCGACATCGAGCATCTGCTGGAGCAAAGCGAGCACCGTCTCGTGTGCGATGTCGCCCTCGAAGTTGCATCCGAACGCGGCCATGATCGAGCCGCGTTCGATTGGCACGTTCGCCGCCTTGAACAGGTCGATCATCTCATGCTGCGCGGCGAGGTTTTCCTCCATCGAGCGCTGCTGGTTACGCGCCAGGAACTTGGCGGATGCACACAGCGACAGTGAGCCCTTGATCTCCAGCCCGTCGAAGGTCAGCGCGCGCTGGAAGCCTTTGGCATTGAGCCAGAGCGGAGCGTAGTGCACGCCTTCATGGCGCTTGAAGCCGCGCACGACCTGATCGGCGTCGGCCCAACCGGGCACCCGGTTCGGATTGACGAAGGAGGCGACCTGGATGTGGTTCAGGCCGGTTTCCGACAGCGCGTCGATCAATTCGATCTTGCGCGCGGTGGAGATCGGACCTTTTTCGAACTGAAAGCCCTCCCGTGGGCCTTCCTCGTTGATCTGCACGAAGGTCGGAAAATCGGACATCGTCGTTTCCTCTGAACCCCGATGAAATGGGGGCATAACTTATGTTCAAGCGTACGCAGGCGCTCGGCGAAGCGTCAAGGCGATGGTCACCGTACCCCTTCAGGCCTCAGGCGCTGGGGCAGGGTGGAAAGGCTCTCCGTGGTATCGAAGTCGCGCAAGACGGCATCGTCGGCCATTTCCACTTCGGCGACGAATTCGGCGTATTTGCCGATGAGGCAGCGCGCGCCGGTATCGCCGGATATTTGGAGGATTTCTGGAAAGAAGCGGCGGTCCCACAGCATCGGGTTGCCCTGCTTGCCGTGGAAGGTGGGCAGCACGATCAGGCGGCCTTCGTCGGGATCGTAGGCTTCCAGTAGGCGGTCGATCATGCGCCCTGTTACCAGGGGCATGTCGCCGAGGCAGACGATCGCGGCCGCACTTTCGGGCGGCAGGGCCGCGATGCCGGATTTCAGGCTGGCGGACAGACCTTCGGCATAGGCGGGGGCGTGGACGAACTGCACGGGGCGGCCGCCAAGCGCGGTTTCGACCTGTTCGGCCATGTGGCCGGTAACCACCAGGACGGGGCGAGCGAGGCTGGACAGCACGTTGTCCACCACGCGGGCGATCATCGTCTTGCCGGTCTTGTCGACCACCAGCAGCTTGTTGTGGGGCGCCATCCGGCGGGATCGGCCGGCCCCAAGCACGATGGCGGCGATGGTGGGAGCACTGCGCGGGGCGATGCCCGAGCGCGGCGTTGCGGGGGCCTTTTCCCGCGGCAGGGGCCGTGTGTCCATTTCCTTCAGCAGGCCGCCGACGCCCATGTGCATGATGTCGCGGGGGGTGATGTCGAGGCCGGCGAACAGGCGGGACAGCACGAAGTCGATGCCGTTGAGCACCGGGCTGCGGGCACAGCCGGGCAGCACGAGCGCCGGACGCTGGCCGATGCGGCCAAGGCAGATAAGATTGCCGGGATCCACGGGCATGCCGAAATGCAGGATTTCACCGCCGGCGGCGACGATGCCGGCGGGGCCGACGTCGCGGCGGTCCACGACGGCAGAGGCACCGACGACCAGCAGCAGATCGGCGCCATCGGCGACGAGTTGGCGCAGCGCCTGGGCGATCGCCGCTTCGGTGTGCTCGCAGCGGATCGGCGCCAGCAGGCTGCCGGTGAGTTGCTTCACCCGCGCCTCGGTGACGGCGATGGTCTTTTCGGTGGTGCTTTCCTTCAGGCCGGGAAGCTCGCTGGCGACCAGGCCGACCTTCAGGGCGCGGAACGGATGCAGGGTGAGGACCGGCCCCCCTCCATGGCCATGCTGGCGCGCGACGGCTTCGGCGACGGTCAGCATCGTGCCGGGTACCGCGAAGGGAATGATCTTGATCGTGGCGACCAGGTCGCGCGCGGCAACCACGGCGTAGTCGGGCAGGGTGCCGAGGGTCAGCGACTCGTCCACCGAGTTGAGGCGGTCGATGCGGGCGGTATCCACCCGCAGCAGGCCGGGGGCTTCAGCGACCAGGTTGACCCGGCCGGTGGCGGCGCGGGACCGGGCCAGGAGGGGGGAGAGGAGCGGGGTGGCGAGGCGGTCGGCGGCGACATCCTCCGGCACGTCGCCGGGTTCCAGCCGGGCGGCGATGATGTCGGTTCGCCCGGCTGCCCGCAGCAGGTCGATGGCGGCTTCGTCCAGCACCGAGCCTTTGCGCAGCATCTTGTCGCCGAGACGCTGGCTATGGGCGAGGATGGCGCCCTTCGCGTCCTGCAGGGGAACGGGGCCGAACTTCATGCGGCTTGTTTTTCGGCGGCCGGTTGTTTCTGGCCGAGCGGGGAGCCACGGCGGGCGGCCACGAGTTCGGCGATGATCGATAGGGCGATTTCTGGCGCGGTGACGGCTTCGATGTTGAGGCCGACCGGGCCGCGGATGCGCTTCATTACCTCATCGCTATGGCCGAGTTCGCGCAGGCGGTCCAGCCGGCGGCCGTGGGTGCGGCGCGAGCCGAGCGAGCCGATGTAGAAAGCGGGGGATTTGAGCGCGCGGTCGAGCGCCGGATCATCCAGTTTCGGGTCGTGGGTCAGGGTCACGACGGCGGTGCGGACATCCGGCTTCAGCGCGTCCATCGCCTCGTCCGGCCAGTCGGTGGAGACGGTGACGTGGGGGAAGCGTTCGTCGCTGGCGAAGGCGCGGCGGGGATCGACGACGGTGACGGCGAAGCCGCAGGCGGCAGCGAAGGGAACCAGCGCCTGGGCGATGTGCACGGCGCCGACCACGATCAGGCGCAAGGGCGGGTTGTGGGCGTGCAGGAACCAGTCCTGGTTGCCAATTTTCACCGTGCCGCTTTCGTCGTCGGCCAGTTTCAGGGCGGCGGCTTCATTCAGTTCGGCCGGAGCGTCGGGCGAGGGCAGCAGCATCTGCTCGCCGCCGGGCAGGGAGGTCGCGAGAACCACCGGGCGCTTTGCGCGCTTGGCCTGTTCAAGGGCGGCGAGGGTTTCCGGGGTCACGACAGTTTCTCCACGAAAACCTTCAGCTTGCCGCCGCAGGCGAGGCCCACTTCCCAGGCGCGTTCATCGGTGATGCCGAAATCGAGCAGTTGCGGTACGCCGTTGGCGAGGGTCTGCATGGCGGCATCCGATACCGCTCCCTCGATACAGCCGCCGCTGACCGATCCGGCCATGCGGCCGGATTTGGTTACGGCAAGCTGGCTGCCGGCGGGGCGGGGAGAACTGCCCCAGGTTTCGGTGACGGTGGCCAGCGCCACCTGCTCGCCCTGGGATTTCCAGGCGGAGGCGATGGCGAGGATATCTTCTGCTTCGTTTTGGGCTGGCTGGCTCATGCCGAGTTCCTTTGCATGGCACCCCGGGAGGGCGCGGGACGGGACAGCAGGTCGATCAGC
>CAINEA010000781.1 GCA_903847525.1 uncultured Acetobacteraceae bacterium
CTTTGCCGGAGCGGCGGGCGCGGCAGACGCGCCCGCCGCCGACCGGCCCGGCATTCAATTCCATTTGAAAGTTGAAAGGCATGACTTCATCTTCCGGAGGCGTGAACCGTCGCGTTGTGCTGGGTGCGCTGGGGGCGCTGCCCGTTTTTTCCGGCTTTCTTGCCTCGGTCGCGGGGGCCCAGACAGCCGCGCCTCTGGCGTCGTGGAATGAGGGGCCGGCCAAGCAGGCGATCCTCGATTTCGTGGCGGCGACCACGGACCGCGCGGGCCCGGGTTTCGTGCCACCGGAGGAACGCATTGCCACCTTCGATCAGGACGGCACGTTGTGGGTCGAGCAGCCGATGTATCCGCAGTTGGTGTTTTGCCTGGACCAAGTGCCGGCGGTGGTGAAGGCCAGGCCGGAACTTGCCAGGGCGGAGCCGTTCCGGACGGTGTTGTCCGGCGACCGGGCAGCGATGGCGAAGTTCACGATGAAGGATCTGATCGCGATAGCCGCGGTGACATTGACCGGCATGCCGGTGGAGATTTTTGCCGCCGACGTCAAACAATGGCTGGAAACCGCCCGAGACCCGCGCTGGAATCGGAAGTTCACGGATCTGACCTATCAGCCGATGCAGGAGGTCCTGCAGTATTTCCGGGCGAATGGCTACAAGACCTATATCGTGACCGGCGGCGGCCAGGATTTCGTGCGGGTGTATTCCGAGCGGGTTTACGGCATTCCGCCCGAGCAGGTGGTGGGATCCGCGGTTGGGACGAAGTTCGGCTACGGCCGTGACGGCAAGCCGTTCCTGACGAAGGAGCCGAAATTGCTGCTGAACGATGACCATGCCGGCAAGCCGGAGGGTATCCACCTGATGATCGGACGGCGCCCGCGTGCCGCGTTCGGTAATTCGGTGGGAGACCGGGAGATGCTGGAATATGTCAAGGCGGGCGAGGGGCATCGGCTGTCGATGCTGGTTCTGCATGACGACCGGGAACGCGAATACGCTTACGGTCCGGCCCAGGGGCTGCCCGCGAGCCGGGTGGGAACGTTCACCCAGGCGTTGTTCGACGAGGCGCAGCAGCGCGGGTGGACGGTGATCAGCATGAAGAAGGATTGGAAGCGAGTATTTGCGTTTGAAGGTTAGACCGCGGTTTTAGTCGATCGTTATCTGATGCGCCCGGTTACCAACCCATTCGCGGCATTCTTTGCATTTGCGCGATGGAGCGAGACATTTGGGCGCGGGACGCGTTCTCATCCGGATTGACGCGGGCCGCAATCCATCTCACGGTTTTCGCAAATCGGGAATGGGAATGAACATGGCCAAGAAACCGGATGCGCGCCGCGCCAAGCTGAAACGCGATTTCATCAAGTGCCGGGGATACTGGTCCGAGATGTGGGACGGCGTGCTGGAACTCTCCCCGGAGTATTTCAAGGCTTATTCGGAGCTGTCTTCGGAGCCTTGGAAAAACGGTGTATTGGCACCGAAGGTAAAGGAATTCGTCTACATTGCGATCGATGCGGCGACGACGCATCTGTACAATGCGGGCACCCGGATTCACATCGCCAACGCGCTGCGCCACGGGGCAACGCGGGACGAGTTGATGGAGGTCTTGATGATTGCGTCCGTCCTCGGCATTCACACGATGACGGACAGCCTGCCGATCATGACCGAGGTACTGGCGGCGGCGGGCAAGGATCCCAAGCTGGGCGAGCGCAAGCTTTCCGCCAGGCAGAAGGCGATCAAGGAGGCGTTCATCCGGAACCGTGGCTTCTGGCCTGCGGTATTCGATCCGATCCTGCATTTTTCACCCGGCTTCTTCAAGGCGTACACCGATTTGTCGTCCGCCCCGTGGAAGTTGGGTGCGCTGGAACCGAAGGTGCGGGAATTGCTGTATGTGGCGATCGATGCCTCCACCACGCATCTCTATAATGCCGGCACCCGGACCCATATGACGAACGCGGTGAAATACGGGGCGACGCTGGAGGAGATCATGGAAGTGCTGATGCTGACCTCCTGCATCGGGGTGCATACGATCACCGAGAGCGTGCCGATCCTGATGGAGGAACTGGCGAAACACGAGGCCGCAAAATAGGGAAATGGGCATCCCGGGCGGCGTGTTGGTCGCCGCCGGGACGTGGGCGCGCCGGTGGCTCCGACGGGGGCTTTTTGCATTCGGGTTGAATAGCATGGGCGGTTGTTGCGGATAGGGCAGGATCGCGGGGCGGTGCACTGGAATCTGGCCCTGGGCCGGGGGCGGGTTTGTGCTGGGCCGGGGGCGCGTAGGCTTGCGTTGCCGGATGGCGCAGTTGCTGCTTGCCAGTTATTCAAAATAACTGTAAAAATAACGTGGCTAGGAGCGGGCGGGAAGCGGTGAGGAGCGGTGGCTCGAATTGCTTGCGGCGAAATTCAAATATTTGGACGACGGCCGCGCCATGGGAAAAAGTATTCCATTATGATTTATGAGATCGCGCTGAGATTCAACCGCGCCTTCAGTTGAAAATCCAATTCCCTCCGATGCGGCCGTCTTGCTGGCGATTTTGCTGTTGGGTGGCTGAAAGCATGGATAACTATCGATCAATGCGCCGGCGCACCGCTTCGTTGGGAACAAGCCGGGAGAGGGAGGATGAAGGATTCACGATCCGCGGCTTGTTCAGGATGACGGGATCGAGAGACTGCGGAAAACCATTCCGGAATGGATCCAACGGCTGGAGCGGCCAGCGACGCCGGCGGTCAATCCAAGCCTGGTGATCGTGCGTTTCAGCACCTATGGGCAATACGGCAAGGCGGAATATCTCGGGCGTCCCGGCTATGACGGCCTGGCGCAGGTTTTTGGCGGCATGATGAACATCACCGGCGACCCGAGTAAGCCGCCGCAGCGGGCCAAAACCTTCACGGGAGATTTCATCACGGCGCTGACCGGTTGGGCATCGACGTTGATGGCGCTGATGGAGGTCAAGAAGACCGGACGGGGACAGGTGGTGGATCTCGCGCAATACGAGGCGGTGGTGCGGATCTGGCGCGGTGCGCCCTCGGTTGGAGAGGATACGACCGATATCCTCGCCAGCACGCTGGGCCTGTCTGGGCCGGAGATCGAGACGCTGTACGGGGAAAAGGTGGTGCACCGGACGGAGCCGTTCACCAAGCCGCAGGCGGTGGCCGCCAATGCATAGGGGCTGACTACGGCAGGCCGGTAGCGGCTGCCGAGAATACATGTCGAGACAAGACTGCCTCGCGTGGCTATCCTTTGTGGGTTTACCAGCGCTCCAGGATGAGGCTTCGCACGATGAACGACACAGAAAATCCCTATCAGGCTGGGGCGGCCTTTACGCAGGATGGCTTCGTGCCGATCGGCGAGGCGAAGATTTCCGTGCTCGACTGGGGATTTACCCGGTCCGACTGCACCTACGATGTCGTGCATGTCTGGCAAGGCGCGTTCTTCCGGCTGGGCGATCATCTCGACCGGTTCGAGGCGTCGATGGCCAAGCGCCGGCTGGCGCCGCCGCAGACGCGGGCGGAGATGGAGGACATTCTGCACAGGCTGGTGGCGATGACCGGCCTGCGGGACAGCTACGTGGCCATGGTGGCGCTGCGCGGCCGGCCACGCGTCGGCGGATCTCGCCGGCCCGCCGATTGCGACAATCATTTCATCGCCTATGCGCTGCCCTGGATCGATGTCATTCCGCCGGACGTGCAGGCGCGTGGCGGGCATCTCTGGATCGCATCCACGCCGCGCGTACCGGATGCCTCGTTCGATCCGGCGGTGAAGAACTATATGTGGGGGGACCTGACCTCGGGGCTGATGGAGGCGCACGACCATGGCTTCGATACGGCGGTGCTTTGCGATGCGCAGGGCTATGTCACAGAGGGGCCGGGCTTCAACGTGTTCATCGTCAAGGACGGTGCGGTGCTGACGCCCGACCGCGGCAGTTTGGGGGGTATCACCCGCCGGTCGGTGATCGAGCTTTGCCTCGATGAGGGTATTCCCGCGTCGGTCGCCCCCATTACCCGGCAGATGCTGGAGGATGCCGACGAGGTGTTTACCGCGACAACGGCGGGCGGGGTGATGCCGATCGCGCGGTTGAACGAGCGCATTCTGGGCAACGACCGCCCCGGACCGCTTTCGGCGCGGTTGAAGAATTTATACTGGCGGCGGCATGCGGACGGCTGGCATCGCACGCCGGTGCGCTATGATGCAGTGGTCGCGAAATAGGCGGGTAGCCGCGGCGCAATTTGCCGGATCGTATCCACAGATGTGGGGACGATGATCGGCACCGGCACGGTAATCGGAGATGCCGAATCCGATATGAAACCGTTGGCCGGTTCCCCCGGCTACGCGAGCGTGTGGACGATGACCGGGCCGGCGACCGCGGAGGCGGGGCCGGTGAGGAGGGGGGCGAGCCTCTCTTCGATCCAGGCCAGGCCGCGTTTGTTGGATTCCTCCGCGCCGGCAAAATCGTCGAAGATGCTGATCGCGGTAACGGTGTCATCGGGTGCGTAGATCACGTAGTAGGCGCGAAAACCCGGGACCGCGCTGATGACCGGGATGGCGCCTTCCTTGATGGCGCGGGTCAGTTCCTCGGCCTTGCCGGCTTTTGCTTTACCCTGGCGAATGGCTGCGTACATCGGTTCCCTCCCTGCTGTTCAGGCCAGCCGTATCGCCAGCGCGCCGGGCACCATTTTCCACGGCGCTTCGGCCGCGGCGTTCGCGCAACAGCCTGTATCCGGTCAGGCGATCGGTTATTGGCATTTGGACATGATTTGCCGGATCGCAAGACGGCCGGACCGCCGCGCGGGCTTCAGGCCTGGGTGGGCCATTCCACGATGGAGGCGGTGCCGCCATCGGGGGCTGGCTCGCAGCGGACCTGCCCGCCATGGAACCGGGCGATCTGGCGGACCAGCGCCAAGCCCAGGCCCCAGCCGCCGGTGCCTTCGGACCGGCCGGCCGGACGGTAGAAGGGCTCGAAGATCCGTTCTCGCTCGGCGGCGGGAATGGCGGGGCCGGCATCCTGCACGACCAGTCTCGGCCGTCCGGCCTGGTCGCGCTCCACCGTGATGCCGACTGGCGGCACGCCGTGCTTCTGCGCATTTTCCAGCAGGTTGCGAAGCATGCGCCGCAGCAAACGCGGATCGCCGTCGATCTCCACGACCGAGCCTTCCACACTGGCGCCGACCCGTGCGGATTCTTCCGCGGCCAGGGCCAGCAGGTCCACACGCTCGAGTTGGCGGGAAGGTGCGGCGGCCGCGTCGGGGTGGTCGAGGCGGCTGGCGAGCAGGATTTCCTCGATCAACTGGTCGAGCTCGGCGAGGTTCCGTTCGATTTCCGCGCGGCGGGCGGGCGAGGGGGCCTGTTCCCATAGCTCGGCCGCCATGGAAAGGCGAGCGAGCGGGGAACGCAGCTCATGGCTCGCATTGGCCAGCAGGGACCGATGTGCGGCCAGCAGGGCCTGGATGCGGTCGGCCGCCTGGTTGAAACTGTTGGCGAGGGTGGCGATTTCGTCATGACCGCGGACGGGGACACGCACCGACAGGTCTCCCGCCCCCCATTGTTCGACGCCGAGCTGCAGGCGCTCGAGACGATGGGTCAGCCGGGCGACGACCGGCAATGCGGCCATGCCGACGCCGAGAGCGATCACCAGCAAGGCCAGGCCGCCATGCCAGGGGGGGCGGCGGATCGGAAAATCGAACCGGGCGAGGACCACGCGGCCGTCCGCCAGGTGGAAGACGCGCACGTTCCGGGTCGGCGGGCTGTCCCACTCATCCTCGTCATGCGCGGGACCGCGATGCAGACGCTCGCCGGATACGGCCAACAGCCGGCCGTTCGCGCTGACCACGGTGATGTCGCCGGATACCGCATGCGCGATACGGACGACGGCATCCTGCATGGCGCCGGGGGGATCGTCCTCCAACGGAATGGCGGCCTCC
>CAINEA010000782.1 GCA_903847525.1 uncultured Acetobacteraceae bacterium
CCGCCGTGCTGGGGCTGGGCATCGCCGGCCTGCCGTTTACCGGCGGGGCGCTGGCGAAACTCGCGGTGAAGGGCCCGCTGGGAGACGGCACGGCGGCGTCGCTCGCGGCACTTTCAGCGGTGGCGAGTGCCTGGCTGATGATCCACTTCCTGCATCGCCTGCGGGCGTATGCAACGGCGGGCAATGCCGTGGCGCCACCCACCCTGGTGCTGACGTGGCTGTGCACGGCGGCGGCCTCCATCGCCGTTTCGTGGATGCTCTATCCCCTGGCCGTCCACGCCGGCGCATCGCCGGACGCCTTGTCGCCCAAGGTGCTGTTGGAGTCGCTTTGGCCAATACTGGCCGGAGCGGCACTGGCAACCGCCGCCCGGCGCTGGGGACCACGGCTGCCGCGCCTGCCGGCGGGCGATATCGTGGTGTCGCTGGAGAAAGCGGCCCATGCGGCAACCGGCTGGACCGGCGGGCTGGAACGCGCCGACGCCGACCTGCGGCGATGGTCGGTGGCGGGCACGATGCTGCTGGCCTTGGTGGTCCTGTTTGGCGCGTTCATTGCAGCCGGTCGTTAAATGTTCAGTCCGACATTGCCGCCTGGCGAAGACGCTGCACCCGCATCGGCAGCGGCGGATGGCTGAAATTGACCAGCGCATAGAGTTTGTCGTTCGTGAGCGTGTTGGCACTGTCCCGTGACAGCCTGACCAGCGCAGACGCCAGCGGCTCCGCCCCCACCATTCGACGAGCGAAATCATCGGCCTGATATTCGTGCCGGCGGCTGACCCAATTGCGAACAATGCCAACGATCGGGGCGGCCATCTGCACCACCAGCACACAGACCGCCAGCGCCAGGGCAGGATCCTTTTGCGTGATGCCAAAACTGGGCAACAACCAGGACTGCTTGCACAGCCAGCCGATCGCGAAGAACGCCAAAAACAGCGTTGCCGACGTCTGTACCAGCCCGATCACGATATGGTTCAGCTTGAAGTGGCCCAATTCGTGGGCAAGCACCGCTTCAAGTTCGATTTCGCTGTTGCTGGCAATCAAGGTGTCGAACAGGACGATCCGCTTGCTGCGGCCAAGGCCCGAGAAATAGGCGTTGCCGTGCGACGAACGACGCGATGCGTCCATGACGAACAGGCCGGAGGCTTCGAAGCCGCAGCGATGCATCAGGCCCTCGATTCGCGCGCGCAGCGGGCCTTCCAGGGGCGTGAAGCGGTTGAACCATGGAGCGATCCAGCGGGGATAGGCCTCCATCAAGGCCAGCATGAGCAGAACCAGGCCCAGCCACGCCCACACCCACCAGGGACCCGGCCGTTGCATCAGCCATAGCACGCCGTAGAGCAGCGGAACGCTTATGCCCAGCGAGAGTGCGGCACTCTTGAGCTTATCCAGCGCGAAGGCGCCCGGCGAGGTCCGGTTGAAGCCAAACCGCTCCTCCACGCCGAAAATGCGTAGAATGTCGAACGGCAGGGCCAGGACACCGGACATCGCGCTGACCGCCACCAGGAACAGCACGCTGCGAGAGAGGCCGTGGGGAACCATCTCCTGGATCCAGCCAAAGACGGCGTCGTAGCCGACGCAAGCCCAGACCAGGGCCACCAGCAGGCCGAACAGCGATGCGGCCATTCCCAGGCGTTGGCGCGCGCGCTCATAATCGGCGGCACGCTGGTGCTCCTCCAGACCGACCTTGTCGGCAAAATCCGGTGGAACGGCGCCACGATGGCGAGCGACATACGCAACCTGGCGCACGCGCAGCGCAAGCTCGAACCCCGTCGTGGCCACGGAAACAAGGATGAAGCAGATCAGAAGAAGATGCATGATGCTTATATGGGCATTTGGCCGGCGTGTGACCACCGATCCATTGTCCGTTCAGCGGGCAAATGCCCTGCCGACGACGGTATCGGTCGCAGCCGATCCGAACGGATGGCGGTTCTGATCTGGCCCTACCGATAGAACCGGTTCGATCATGGACCGACCAGCTCTGTGGTGAACAGCCACTTGAAAGAATTGGTCGGAGCGGCGGGATTCGAACCCACGACCCTCAGTCCCCCAGACTGATGCGCTACCAGACTGCGCTACGCTCCGACCGTGTGCCGGGGTAACCCGGCAAGAGGAACGTCCATGTAGCAGCGTGGCGATGCCAGGGCAACGGGGCAACCACAATCGCCGGCCGGATATCCTAGCCAAGGGTGGCCCGAATGGCCTCCAGTTCGGTCAGCACTTCGGCCAACACGGCGCGCAGCCGCTCCACCTCGGGATCCAGCCCAACCGCAGCCGACTGGCTGGGCACGCGGGTCTCGGCCTTGACGCGAGCGCGGGGCTGCGGGCCGGTGAGCGCGGCAGATGCGGTCAACCCGGGCATCGGCAGCATCGGCTCCAGCGGCAGCGCCGGTTCGGCATGGACGGTCCCGTCTGCCGGCGCCGAGGCGGAATCCGCTGTCTCACGTTCGTCGGGCGCCGGAGGAGGAATGTTATCTGACAATTTGCCACCGCCTTCGCGCAGCAACCGCTGCACGCCTTTGATGGTATAGCCCTGGATATACAGCAGATCCGAAATCCGCCGCAGCAGAGTGATATCGTCCGGGCGGTAATAGCGCCGGCCACCGCCGCGCTTCAATGGCTTCACCTGTGGAAATTTGGTTTCCCAGAAGCGCAGGACATGCTGCGGAATGTGAAGTTCATCGGCAACCTCACTGATCGTACGAAAGGCGCTCGGGGATTTTTTCGCCTTTGCGCGGGCGGACGGAACGTCGTCAGCCATGTCATCCCGCAGGTTTTCCGGCTCGGCACCGGGGCCGTCCAAAGCCGGATCACTCATTCGTCATCACCCTGGCTCGGCACCTGTCCGTTGGCGCGCGATTTCAGGACATGACTGGGTCGGAAAACCAGCACCCGGCGCGGCAGGATCGGGACTTCTTCGCCGGTCTTCGGATTGCGCCCTACGCGCCGTCCCTTCTGGCGAACGGAAAACGTGCCGAATCCACTGATTTTAACGGATTCGCCTGCCTCCAACGCGCCGGAAATACGCTCCAGCACCGCCTCCAGCAGATCGGAGGATTCGTTACGGGACAGACCGACCTGAGAGTAAATCATTTCGGCCAGATGGGCGCGTGTGACGGTGTTCATTACCGCACGCTAGGCAGTGGCGCTGCCGGCGTCAAGAATTCTTGTTATAAAATCATGTGGGATCAGTGGGTTGCGGCCATAAGCCACACCGCGCCGCAGCAAGAACGGATGTGCTACATCCGCACCAGGGCAGAACCCCAGGTCAACCCGCCGCCCAAAGCCTCCATCAGCACCAGATCCCCGCGCTTGATCCGGCCATCGGCATAGGCCTCAGCGAGCGCCAGTGGCACCGACGCGGCGGACGTATTGGCATGGCGGTCCACCGTGATGACCACGCGCTCCGGCGGCAGGCTGAGCCGTTTCCCCATCGCCTCGATGATGCGCAGATTGGCCTGGTGGGGCACCAGCCAGTCGATATCGTTATAAACCAGGCCATTGGCCGCGAGTGCTTCATCAACCGCACCGGCTAGGCGGGTCACGGCCTGGCGGAATACCTCCTTGCCGTTCATCACCAGCGTGCCGGGCAGATCATGCCGCCCCACCGCGCCGTCCACATACAGAATGTCGCCGAGCGTGCCCTGCGCGTGCAGATGGGTGGAAAGGACGCCGCGTGCATCGTTGCCCTCGCCCTCGCCGGCCTGCAGGAACACCGCCCCGGCTCCGTCGCCGAACAGCACGCAGGTGGTGCGGTCCTGCCAGTTCATGATGCGGGAATAGACCTCCGAGCCGATCACCAGCACGCCGCGTGCCTGCCCGACGCGGATCATGCCATCGGCGACCGACAGCGCGTAGATGAACCCTGCACAGGCCGCCGCCAGATCGAAGCCGAAGCCCTTGGTCACGCCCAAAGCTGCCTGAATGCGCAGTGCCGTGGCCGGAAACGCCTGATCCGGCGTGCTGGTGGCCACCAGTATGACATCGACGTCGTCCGGCCCGGCGCCGGCATCGGCCAGGGCCGCCTGAGCCGCCTTGGTGCCCATGAAGGCGGCTGTTTCATGCGGGCCGGCTAGATGCCGCTGGCGGATGCCCGTACGCTCGCGGATCCACTGGTCGGACGTGTCGACGCGGGCCGCGAGTTCGTCGTTGGTGACGATCTTCTCAGGCAGATAGCCGCCTATGCCGGTAAGAATGGAACGAGTAGGCATCTGTACCTGCTTCAAAGGTCCCAGGACAAAGCGCCAGGGGACAAACCGCGATTCGTGAAAAGACGGCGCTGAGCAACGCCGGGGATTGGCGTTACCCGCCCGGCCGCAATAAGGCAATCCGTGCCCTGGGCACCGGATAATGCAATCCGCACAGGCCTATTTCGCCGCTGCCGCCTTGGATTGCAGCGCGAGGGTGGCTATTTTGCCGAGGCCTTCGCGGATATGGTCGTTGAACCGGTGCACCACCATGTCCATCGCCACATCGACCGCGTGCGCGAAGCCCTGGCTGTCCGCGCCGCCATGCGACTTCACCACCACGCCGTTCAGCCCCAGCATCACCGCGCCGTTATACCGGCGCGGGTCCAGCCATTCGCGCAGGCGATCCAGGCCAGGGCGCGCCAGCAGATAGGCCAGACGCCCGGTCAGGCTGCCGGAGACTGCCACTGAGGCCGCGGAAGTTTCAAGTTAACCAGCGGTCACTCTACGCCTTAGATCCCATCGAATAAACCTGCAGCGGTTCATCAATCCCTAGATC
>CAINEA010000783.1 GCA_903847525.1 uncultured Acetobacteraceae bacterium
ATGGTGGCGATGAACCCACAGACCTGGAGCGAGGACGTCGCGTCCATCGTGCCGGGCGGCTATCTGCTGTACGACAGCACCAAGGCGATGCCGGCGTCCCGCTTCCGCGAGGACATCAACGTGATCGGCGTGCCGCTGACCGAGATGTGCAACGCCGCGTATTCCGACAGCCGCCAGCGGCAGCTGTTCAAGAACACCATCTATGTCGGTGCCATCTCGGCGCTCTTGGACATGGAGATCGGCGTCACCGAACAGCTGCTCGCCGAGCAGTTCAAGGGCCGCGACAAGCTGATCAATGCCAACGTGGCCGCCCTGCACATGGGCCGGGATTGGGCGAAGGCCAATCTGCAATGCCCGATCGGCCTGCGCGTGCGCCGCTCCGACAAGGTCGGCGACAAGATCGTCATCGAGGGCAATGCCGCCGCCGGCCTTGGCGCGGTCTATGGCGGGGCGACGGTCTGCGCCTGGTATCCGATTACGCCGTCCACCTCGCTGGCCGAGGGGTTCCAGCGCTATTGCTCGCGCTACCGGGTGGACAAGGAAACCGGCACCAACAAATTCGCCATCGTGCAGGCTGAGGATGAACTCGCCTCCATCGGCATGGTGATCGGCGCTTCCTGGAATGGTGCGCGGGCCTTCACCGCCACCTCCGGCCCCGGCATCTCGTTGATGCAGGAATTCTTCGGCCTGGCCTATTTCGCTGAAATCCCGGCGGTGATCTTCGACGTGCAGCGGGCCGGACCTTCCACCGGCATGCCGACGCGCAACCAGCAATGCGATCTGCTGTCCTGCGCCTATGCCTCGCATGGCGACACCAAGCATGTGCTGCTGTTTCCCGAAGACCCGTATGAGTGCTTCGAGATGGGCGCGCAGGCCTTCGATCTCGCCGATCGGCTGCAGACCCCGATCTTCGTGATGCTTGATCTGGACATCGGCATGAACGAGCGGCTGTGCAAGCCGTTCAAATGGGACGACAGCCGCAAGCTGGATCGAGGCAAGGTCATGACCGCCGAGGAACTGCAGGCCGGCAAGGTCTTTGGGCGCTACCTCGACGTGGACGGCGATGGCATCGCCTATCGCACGCTGCCCGGCACGCACCCGACCAAGGGTGCCTTCTTTACCCGTGGAACATCCAAGGATCGCTTCGCGCGCTATACCGAGGAAGGGGCCGACTACGCGGACAACATGCAGCGGCTGCTGAAGAAGTTCGACACCGCCAAGAACCTGGTGCCGAACCCGGTGGTGAAGATCTGCCCGGACACGACGCGCATGGGGGCGATCTATTACGGCTCCACCTCGCCGGCGATGGAGGAGGCGTGGGAGATGCTGGCCGAACATGGGATCCATCTGGACCTGCTGCGGGTGCGTGGCTTCCCGTTCAACGATGCGGTGGCGAGCTTCATTGCCAATCATGACCAGATCTTTGTCGTCGAGCAGAACCGCGACGCGCAGATGCGGCTGATGCTGATCAACGAGCTTGAAATCGACCCAAAGCGGCTGACGCGGGTGCTGCATTACGACGGCACGCCGATCACCGCGCGTATCATCGTCGATGATATCGCCAAGAAGGCCGATTCCAGATTTGTCCTGCCGACCAGGGAGACCGTCCGATGAGCTATCTTCCGAAGCCGAAACTGCACGGCCACGACCAGCCCAAGAACGCGCTGGGCTATACGCGGCGCGACTACGAGGGCCCGATCTCCACGCTGTGCGCCGGCTGCGGGCATGACAGCATCAGCGCCGCCATCGTGCGCGCGTGCTTCGAGCTCGATCTGCCGCCGCACCGGATTGCCAAATTGTCGGGGATCGGCTGCTCGTCCAAGACACCGACCTATTTCCTGGGTGCCTCGCACGGGTTCAATTCCGTGCATGGGCGCATGCCCTCGGTGCTGACGGGCGCCAATCTGGCCAACCGGGACCTGATCTATCTCGGCGTTTCCGGCGACGGGGACAGCGCGTCCATCGGCATCGGCCAGTTCCTGCACGCCATCCGCCGCGGCGTGAACATGGTCTATATCGTCGAGAACAATGGCGTGTACGGCCTGACCAAGGGCCAGTTCTCCGCGACCTCCGACCGGGGGGCGAAGAGCAAGCGCGGAGTCGTCAACCATGACGAGGCGATCGACATGGTCGCCATGGCGCTGCAGATGGGTGCAACCTATGTCGGGCGCAGCTTCTCCGGCGACAAGACGCAGTTGATTCCGCTGATCCAGGGCGCGCTGGAACATCCGGGTGCTGCGTTCATCGATTGCATCTCCCCCTGCGTGGCCTTCAACAACCATGAGGGCTCCACCAAGAGCTACGATTATGTGCGCGCGCATAATGAAGCGGTCAATCAACTGGACGTCATCACCGGCCGGGATGAAATCATCGTCGATTACGCTCCCGGGACGGTCGAACTCGTTACCCAACATGATGGGTCGGTGCTGCAGTTGCATAAGCTGAAGCAGGACTACGACATCCATGACCGCGGCGCCGCCATGGCCCATTTGCAGCACAAGCGGGAGCTCGGCCATATCCCGACCGGGCTGCTGTTCGTCGATCCCGAGCCGCAGGAAATGCACGGGTACCTGAAGACCACCTCCCGCCCGCTGAACGAACTGCGCGAGGCCGATCTAGTCCCGGGTGCGGCGCTGCTGGAGAAGCTGAACGCCAGCCTGCGCTAACGCGGCTTATCCGCACGGCCGAAAGCGCCTGCCCTTTCCGGGGGCGGGCGCTTTTTTATTGGCCGGTCTGACACTTCCCGAATTCGTGTGGGCGGTTCCGTTTCGTAGACGGCGGTCCAGATATTCTCTGGTCAACATCATTCTGGAGACAGATATGTTTTGATATAGGATCATAATGCAGGTTGTCTCCCGGCGCTCGGGAGTCATGGCAAGGTTGATCATGGCATGTGGTTGCGATACACGTGAGATCGAAACCCGACCCGGAGGCATCTGCAAATGGCAGCCAGATAAGTGTTTGCAATGAAGCTAAAATCCGCCGTTTTGCGCGGAGCCGACGCCGCCGCGGGAACCTTGGGGCTGTTGGACAGGAAGTTCGATCCCGACGCGTTGATTGCGGCAGCCCAACGGGAAACCGGCCTGCGCGATTTCGGTGACGAGACGTTTCGTGAACCGCTCGATCGCCTGTTGCGCGCCTGTGCCGCCGAAGCCAGCCTGAGTGTCGTCGGCCGGACGGCAATCCACTGGGATGTGCGCCGCTTCCTGGTCAACCTGCTTTACATGAGGCAGGTGGAGATCCGCTCGCCGGGCATTCTGGACGAAGAGGTCCGCCGCCCCATTTTCATCACCGGCCTGCCGCGCAGCGGAACGACGTTCCTCCACAGGCTGCTGATGCTGGATGCCGCCAATCAGGTTCCCAAGGTGTGGGAGACGATCTTTCCTTATCCGGTGCGCGGGGCACGGGATGCCGATCCTGCGGTCCGCATCCAGAAGGTTGCTCGCCAGTTGCGCGCCTTCGAGAGTCTGGCCCCCGAATTTCCCGGGCTGCATCCGTTAAAGGCGACCTCCCCGCAGGAATGTAGCGAGATCAGCGCCCATGTGTTCGCCAGCCTTCGGTTCGATACGACGCAGCACATTCCGAGCTACCGGCACTGGCTGGATGAAACCGGCCATGTGGCGGCGTATCGGTTTCACAAGCGTTTCCTGCAACATCTGCAGCACCGATCCGACGGCGAGCGCTGGGTGTTGAAATGTCCGGACCATGTGTTCGCGCTGGACGATCTGCGCGAGGTTTATCCCGATGCGCAGCTGGTGTTCGTGCATCGCGATCCGGTGAAGGTTCTGCTGTCGGTTACGCGCCTGACGGAGGTTGTGCGCCGTCCGTTCGCGCGCCAACTCGACCGGCTGGAGATTGGCCGCCAGGAGAGCGAGCGCTGGCTGGAGGGAACCCGGCAGATGATCCGCGCTGCGCAGACCGATCCTTCCATTATCCATGTCCATTATTCCGACGTGACGGCCGATCCGCTGGCGTCCGTTGAAGCCTTGTATGACCGCCTAGACCTGACGCTTCCCGGCGCGGCCGCCGACGCGATCCGGCAGAGGACCCGGGCGGCGCCGAACGGTGGCTACGGCGTGCATCGCTACACGGCGGAGGATTATGGCCTTAACCTGGCGGAGGAGAGCGAGAAGTTCGCCGAGTATACCGGGTATTTCGGCATCGAGACCGAAAGCCGGCGAAAGCGGGCGCTGGTTCACGCCTGAACGGCGGTACTCTCGGCAAACCGTCGAACCGGAGGCGCTGGGCATGATCGAGCCAGTCAGCACCGATGACATCACTTCTGCGACGGTTCACCCAGGTGCAATGCCAAACGGCATCGGACCCTACGTTCGCTTTGCGTTCGCTCTCCAAACCCAGCATCTTATCCACTCATACTGAGGTAATGTTGCCAGTGCGCTGCCTGCGGACCGGCATTCTCTTGGAGGGTGATTTGAACCCGGCTTATATCACGGCTCTGGCCGCTTTGGCAGGCGCGCTTATTGGCGGACTGACCTCGTTCGCGACTTCATGGTTGACGCAACGAACCCAGCTTCGCCACGCGCACCGAGAAGCCGAGAGGTCCAAGCTCGAAACGCTCTACAGCGACTTCACAATTGAGGCCGCGCGCCTATTTGGTGACGCCTTGACACATCAGACAGAAGAAATCGTCGATTTGGTTCAACTTTACGCCATGGTCGGGCGTATGCGCCTGGTCTCCGACCGGGAGGTGATTGTTGCGGCCAAGCGCGTCGAGGATGCGATCATTGAGACTTACCTCGGGCCGAATCATACCCTTCGTGAAATGATAGAATTCTCTCGGAAGGGGGGGATGGACTGCCTGACTGAATTCGGCGAAGCCTGCCGAAAGGACTTGGCTGCGCACGTTACGGCGGTGCGGTGACGATGGGTTGCGTCGTAAAGCCATCTTTTGCGCGACGGCATAGCGGATGGGAGACGGGCGCCCCGTGACGGCGCGAAATTCTTGCAGGCCGTGTGAAAAGTGACCCGCATCGGATTCCGGCGCGTCCGGCGGTGCGGTAGAATCTGGCATGCCACATATCCCCGGCCACGATCGCTCCCAGACGTTGCATTTGCCGGAGGCGGTCGACGACTATGTCGGCCTGGACAACCCGGTGCGTTTCATTGATGCCTATCATTGATAGCTGGTTACAGCCCAGGTAGCCAGCGACACCTCACGCCAGCCGGAGTTCCGCGATCAGCGTCTTCGGGTCGGCGCACAGGGTTGCCAGCAAGTCCCAACCTTGTTTTCGCGAAATGTTTTTGGTGATAATCTCGACTAGTTAAAATATGATATTTCACCGCATCACTGACTGAATTTAAACGACCCAGCACTAGCTCAATATCATATGCAACACCAGGCTCGCATCCAGAAAATAGAGGACAGGCTCCAACAAAGTTG
>CAINEA010000784.1 GCA_903847525.1 uncultured Acetobacteraceae bacterium
AGTGACTGGAGTTCAGACGTGTGCTTTCCGATCTAGACTTCGCAGCCATCGAAAAATCTTATGTTCCCCTTCGCCATGCTCGTCTGTTCCTGATATCACCGCCTGTGGGAAAGCCGTTCGGAGCTCCTTCACCAGCTCCCGCATGTAGGCTTCCTGGCCGAACGCGGGGATGACCACCATCACCACTTCCGCGCCCTTGACCGCCGCGGCCACATCGGTGGCGTACCGGGACGGCGCGAAGGCCGCGCCGACCACGCCAAGGAACCGCGTGGCGCCACAGCCGGCAATCTGGTTGGCGGCCGGGGCCACCTGCTCACCGACGAGACCGACGACGAGCGACGAGCCGGTTAGTGCGGCTTGGAGTGTCTTGGCGGCGCCGAGGGCTTCCAGGGCGGGCTTGCCGTCGGATTTCAAGCGGGCGGCGTGCAGGACCAGCTGGCGGGCGGCCTCCAGGCGGGTCTTGGCGTCCACCAGCCGGAAGCCGACGGCCTGGTGGTCGATGATGGCCTGGCCCATGCTCTGGCGGTCCCGCGCATAGGCGATGGCGTGCTCCAGGGCGGCCCGGGCGAGGCCGACGGCCTGGGCGGCGATGCCGATGCGGCCGGATTCCAGGGTGGAGAGGGCGATCTTGTAGCCTTCGCCTTCGGCGCCGATGCGCTGGTCTTCATGGATTTCCATGTCCTCGAACGCGAGGGCGCAGGTTTCCGAGGCTTTCAGGCCGAGCTTTTCCTCGCGCCGGGCGATGACGTAGCCGGGGGCGGATTTGTCAACGACGAAGGCGGACAGGCCGCGCTTGCCGGCGGCGGGGTCGGTGACGGCGAAGAAGACCGTGCTGCCGGGCACGCTGGCGCTTGTGATGAACTGCTTGGCGCCGTTAACGATGTAGCGGTCGCCCTTTTTCACCGCGCGGGTGCGCAGGTTGGAGGCGTCGGAGCCGGCCTGCGGTTCGGTGAGGGCGAAGGAGCCGACGCCCTCGCCGCGGGCGAGGGGGCGCAGCCAGTGATCCTTTTGGGCGGGATTGCCGTATTTCTCCAGCACGATGCAGGTGGGGGAGTTGTGCACCGACAGCAGGGTGGAGACCGAGCCGTCGCCGGCGGCGACTTCTTCCAGCAGCAAGGCGTAGGTGACCGGGTCGATTTCCGAGCCGTCCCATTCGGCGGAGGTGGTGGCGCCGAGGAATCCGAGTTCGCCCATTTCTCGGATGATCTCGGGCTCGATCCGGCCGGCCTTTTCGCGCGCGGCGGCGTGCGGGGCGAGGCGGTCGGCGGAGAATTTGCGGGCCATGTCGATGACCAGGCTGTCGCCGCCGAAGCTGGTGTAGTCGGGCATGGTGTTCCCCCTATTCGGCCGCCTGGCGCAGTTGCGGCGGGTTCTTGAACTGCTCGCGCAGCGCGTCGCGCCGCTGCATGGCGGTCTTGTAGTTGGTTTCCTTCACCGGGCCAAACCCGCGGATGCTATCTGGCAGGTCGGCGAGTTGGGTGGCAGTGTCGAGCGTTTCCGGGCGCAGGCCGGCAAGGATGTCGCGCATGTCGGCTTCGTAGAGGGCGGCTAGGCCGCGTTCCCATTGGCGCTCGGCCTGCCAGCCGAACGGATCGAGCGGCGTGCCGCGCAGGAGCTTGCCGTGACGTAGCAGGCGGAACAGCGGCAAAGCGTATTTGCCGGGAATGCCGATCTTCTTGCGCCTGCCGGTGAGCGGGTCCATTCGGGCGATCAGCGGCGGGGATAGGTGGAAGACCGGGTCGCGGCCGTAGGTGGCGGCGGCGTGCAGGCGGGCGACCTCGTATTCGTCCTTGTAGGCCATGACGCGGAACCAGCCTTCGGCGGCGGCGCGGGAGAGTGGGCCGGGCTTGCCGAAGATGGCCGTCTCTCGTGCAACGACCTCGTTCACGCGCTTGCGATAGCGAGTGGCGTATTTGGCGCTTTGATAGACGCGCAGGGTTTCGGCGCGGCTGGCGATGAGCGCGTCGAGATCGGCGGGGACGGCGGGTTCGGTGTTGCCGAGAATTTCGGCAACCAGTTCCGGTTTGGCGGCGAGAATGCGGCCCCAGAGGAAGGCGCGGCGGTTGAGTTCCAGGGCGGCGCCGTTCAGTTCGATGGAGCGGTGCAAAGCGGCCTCGCCGACCGGCAGCAGGCCGCGCTGGTAGGCGAGGCCGAGATAGAGGGTGTTCATCGCCTGGGCGTTGCCGAACAGGCGTTCGGCGAGGCGGACGCCGTGCAGATAGAGCGAGGCGCTGGCCCCTGTGGTGCGCTCGATGACGCGGCGGTGCAGGCCGGCATCGATCTTCAAATTGGCGTCGCGCTTGAAGTCCGCGGTGGCGGCGAGATCGAGATTGCCGAGCACGGCGGCGGTTGGGGCGCAGCGTTCCAGCACGCCGGGGGCGGCGGAGACCGCGAGGTCGGCGGCGAGCATGAAATTGGCGGTGCCGAGCGGGATGCGCACGACGTCCAGCTTGCCGTCATCGGCGATCTGCACGTGGGAAACGACGGCGCCGTTCTTCTGCGCGAGGCCGGCGAAATCAAGGGTGCTGACCTGATGCCCTTCGAGCTGGGCGGCCATTGCCAGGATGGCGCCGGAGGTGACCACGCCGCCGCCGCCGATGCCGGCGAACAGGCCGCGCCAGGGGGTGGGCGCGCGGGACGGTTCTGGCAGAGTTGCGGCGAATTCGGCTTCGCGCTCCTGCCAATGTTCGTCCGCGCCCGGCGCCTTCGGCGGGCCGGCGATGGTAACGAAGCTGGGGCAGAAGCCTTTCAGGCAGGAAAGATCGACGTTGCAGCTGGAGGGATTGATGCGGCGTTTGCGGCCGAGTTCGGTTTCAACCGGTTCGATGGCGATGCAGCTGGATTGTTTCGAGCAGTCGCCACAGTTCTCGCAGACGGCTTCGTTGATGACCACGCTTTGCGTTGCCTGGGGGTATTTGCCGGATTTGCGGCGGCGGCGCTTTTCGGTGGCGCAGACCTGATCGTAGATCAGCACGCTGAGGCCGTCGTAGTCGCGCAGTTCGCGTTGAACCTTGTCGAGTTCCTCGCGGACATGGCGGGTGGTGCCGGGGGGCAGGGCGGAGGCGGGGGGCAGTCGGTCTGCGTCGTCGGCAACCAGGGCGATGCGGGAAATGCCTTCCGCGTGCACCTGGGCGGCGATCTGGGTGACGGTGTAGCCGGCCTCGGCGGGCTGGCCGCCGGTCATGGCCACCGCGTCGTTATAAAGGATCTTGTAGGTCATGCGGGCTTTGGCGGCGACCGCCTGGCGGATCGCGAGCAGGCCGGAGTGCTGGTACGTCCCGTCGCCGATATTGGCGAACATGTGCTTCATCGTGGTGAAACTGGACATGCCGACGAACGGCGCGCCCTCCGCCCCCATCTGGGTGAAGGTCCGTGTCTGATCGCCGTCATCGAGCGCCATGAAATGGCAGCCGATACCGGCACTGGCAAAACTGCCGTCGGGGAGTTTGGTGGAGGTGGCGTGCGGGCAGCCGG
>CAINEA010000785.1 GCA_903847525.1 uncultured Acetobacteraceae bacterium
CATGAGACACCCTGTGTCAACGCCCTCGGCCGTTAGAGCATGCCGCGCCGTCCCGTCCGGCCTCAAGGACGCTTCGCGCCGGCGCGCGCGCCGGTCACCTTTGGTGATCCTTGACCCCGGCCGCGCCGCCGCGGCGTGGGATCGTGTGGCCGGGACGAAGGAACGGCCTTTTCAACCGAACCAAGGAACGTTGCTTGTCTCAGGCGATGCGGACGGCGGCCTGGTGCCGCGCGGGATCGTAAGGAACGCCGTCCCGCCAGGCGCGCCACAACACGCGCACCCAGGCTCGGGCGAGGATGCGCACGGCGTGGGCATGCTTGCAGCCGCGCTCCCGGGCGCGGGTATAGATGGCGGCTGCCCAGCCGGACGCATGGCGGGAGTTATCGGCGAAGCAGGTAATGGCCTGGCGGAGCGCCTTGTTGCAGGCGAAGCGGCAGACGACGCCGCGGCTCTTGCCCGAGGCATGGGTGACAGGTGCGACCCCGGCCTCGGCGGCGAGTTGGTCCTCGGTCTGGAAGCGGTCGCGGATATCGCCGAGCTCGGCGAGGATCTGGGCGGCGCAGATGCGGCCGGCGCGTGGAAACGACATGACGATCTTTCCGTCGGGCAGTTCGGCCACCGCATGCTCGATGCGCGAGGAAAGCCTGGCGATCTCGGGCACGAGGCGTTCGAGCACGGCTACCAGCGCGCGGGCCAGTTCGCCCTTGGCGTCGGCCTCGGCCTCGCTGGCGAGGCCGGCGGGTGCGGCACGCAGCCGGGCCAGCAGTTCGGCTGCGGAACGGCGGCCACAGTAGGCGTGCTGCGCCATGAAGCTGGCCAGGCGCTTCTCGCCCAGGCGGCTGGCGCTGTCCGGGGTGGGATAGCGGGCGATGAAGGCGAGCGCGATCGGGCTGTCGATGGCCGCGAAGATGGCGGCGGCCCCCGGCCAGAAGCTCTCGAGGAGGCTGCGCAACTGGTTGGCGAGCGCAACCCGCTGGGCAACCAGGTCATCGCGGCCGCGGACGAGGGCACGCAGGGCGCGGATCTCGTCCGAGGCCGGTTGGAGCGGACGGAACCGATGACCGTCGGTGCGCAGAATATCGGCGATCATGTAAGCGTCGCCCGGATCGGACTTGCCCCCCGCCGCGCGGTAGCGGGGACGGCAGGCTTTCACCACGTTGGGATGGATCGGGACGACCGGATGCCCGGCGCCGATCAGCGTATCGACGATCAACCCGGACGGGCGTTCGATGGCGATTGGCAGCTCGGCAGGCGGGGCGATCTTTCGCAGCCGGGCCAGCATGTCAGCGAGGCCCGCGGCATCGTGCCGGGCCTCGATGCGGGCAACCACCTGGCCGGCATCATCGACGACGCAAACGGCATGGGCCGTTCCGCCCCAGTCCAAACCTCCGTGAAATGGCATGTGCTGACCTCCTCGGGTTGGGGTAGTCTCACCCGGGCTGGGAGATCGTGCGGATCGCTCACTGACAGGCGCTCTGGCTGGCAAGCACTGGCGCTTCACCCTGTGGTCCGTCCCGGTCTCCCGGCACCTGCCGCGCGGCGGGTCTCATGCGGGCCGTCGAGCGGCAAGCGACGCTGGCTGTCACGGCAGGAGCTCGGGCCGCCGGAGGCTATCCCAAAAAGCAGAACAGCACCCGGCAACGCAAAGGTGCACCAGTGAGCG
>CAINEA010000786.1 GCA_903847525.1 uncultured Acetobacteraceae bacterium
CGTAAAATACCCGTTGCGGCCGAGTCGGCATCTGTAGGGGGCCGCGTAGGCCTAGCAACGGAGTTCGGCGATCACCTGACGTAGTTCGGGTTTCTCCTCCAGGCCGAAGCCGGGCGCGTCGGTTGGGCGGACCTTGCCGCCGCCCAGCGCGCAGCCGGCAGGGTACCCGCCGAATGGCTGGAACACACCGGGATAGGCCTCACACCCGCCCAGTCCCAAACCGACCGCGACATGCAGGTTGATCAGATGCCCACCATGCGGATAGGCCTGTGCGCGGTTGAAGCCATGCTGCTCCAGCACGGTGAGCATCCGGACATACTCGGTTAGCCCATAGGCCAGACCCGGATCCATCTGAAACAAATCCCGACCCCGCCGCATGCCGCCGAAACGCACCAGATTGGTCACATCCGGGACCGAGAACAAATTCTCCCCGGTCGCGATCGGTCCGGCATAGGCTTCAGCAACCCGGCGGTTCAGGTCGAAATCGAGCGGATCGCCAACCTCCTCGAACCAGCGCAACGCATAGGGGGAAATAGCCTCGACGTAGGACATGGCCTCGTCGAGGCCAAATCGGCCATTCGCATCTACGGCCAGATGTTCGCCGCTGCCGGCGACCGATAGCGCCTCCTCGATCCGCGCCAGATCATGGGACAGCGAGGCGCCACCGATTTTCATCTTGAACGCGTCGAAGCCGAGATCCCGATACGAGGCCAGTTCGTCATGGAGCGTCTGCGTACTGCCCGGCGGGTAGTAATAGCCTCCGGCAGCATAGACATCGGCGCTTGCGGCCACGGCCGGGCGGCCATGATGGCGGGCGATGGTCGCATATGCCGGCTCATCGTCGAGCTTGGCGTTCAGGTCCCAGAAGGCCAGTTCCACCGCACCGGCGGCGGCGGCACGATCGCCGTGGCCGCCCGGCTTCTCGTTGCGCATGGCGGTGGCCAGCACTTTGGCCGGGTCGAAACGCTTGCCGTCCGGGGTCAGCAGCGATGCCGGTTTGGCGCTGCGAAGCCGGAGCAGAATGCGTTCCCGCAGGATGCCGCCCTGTGCGAAACGGCCAATAGAATCGAACGCATAACCGACCACCGGTTTTCCGTTGCGCATCTCATCCGTAACCACGGCAACCATCGAGACGGTGTGTTCCGCGAAGCTGATCAGGGCATTGGCGATATTTCCGTCCAGTGGGACGGTCCGTTCACGAATGTCGGTGATGCGCACGGGCGGCCTCCTTTACCCTATCAGGGCCTGACGTTTGCGCTCGCCCCGATGTTCGGTACGCTTATGTGCCACGCGTCTGAAGGGCCGCGCGATTAGGCGTTTTCCGCCTGGCGGCTCCCGGCGCCTGCGCCCGCTCGGCCGCGTCCCACATCAACCTCGGATCGAAGCTCTCGGCCGCGAAGATCGTCAGGATGACCACCGAGCAGAAGGCGACCGCGCCAAAGCCCGGTTCGATGGTGATCACATTGCCGAATTTGACCAAGGCGCCCAGCAGCGATTCCATGAAGATGTCGATCATGGACCAGCGGCCAATCCAGCAGATGATTTTGTACAGCCGGGTTCGTTGTGCCAGCCAGCCTCCGTTGCCGCTCTGCGTCGCGATCAGCAGGACGGACAGGCCGACGAGTTTCAGCATCGGCACGGCGATGCTGGCAAAGAACACCAGGGCCGCCAACGGGTACATGCCGGATGAAACCAGTTCCTCCACACCGCCCAGGATGGTGCTGGGCTGGCCGGCGCCAAGCTGCACCACCGTCAGGACCGGAAAATAATTGGCGGGAATATACATCACAGAAGCCGCGATCAGCAGCGCCCAGGTCCGTACGATGGCGTTGGGCTTGCGGGCATGCAGGGGGCTGTCGCACCGGGGGCACATGGCATGACCGCCATCCGGATGGTGGTGCGGGACACTGACCAGCCCGCAGGTCTCGCAACCGACGGCCTTGCGCATGGCCAGCGCGGATGGGGGCACGGGTGGCGGCTCGGCGGACCCACCCAAGCGGGCCCAGACCGACGCCCGATGCAGGGCGCCATCGGCCCAGGACAGCACAAAGGTCAGAACGAGCAGCGCGTAGATGCCGTTCTCCAGCGTGATCTTCACGAGATCGCCGAGCTTCACATAGGCGACGAACACGCCGAAGACGAACACCTCGAGCATGGACCATGGCGTCAGCCGTTCCACCCAGGCGAACACGCGGCGCAGATGGCGCGGCGGGTGCGGCTGCTGCATTCGCAGCAGCACGTAGAGTGTCCCCATCAGCTTTGCGAAGGGGGCGAACACGGTCACGAAGATGACAACGGCCGCGACCGACCCCATGCCCCGCCGCATCAACTCATAGGGGCCGGAGAACAGTCCCGCCTGGATCGCGATGCCCGCGGTCTGTACGCCCATCAATGTGGTTGTGCACAGGATGAGCAAGAGCACCAGCGCGGCCAGATTGAGCGCGATACTGATTTGATGGGTGTGCACCGCGGCCCGGCGCAGCGTGGTGGGGCAACGCTCGCATTTGGCGACCATGCCTTTCGCCAGCGCAGGCACGAGTTGGAAATGCCCACAGCCGGGACATTCGCGCAGTTCGGGCGGTGGCGCCGCGACCGCGCTCATTTCGTGGCGGGGCGCGCCAGCAGCATCGCGGCCAGCCCGTCGGCGAGTTGGCCGACCGCCGTGCTGATCGCCGCCACTTCGCCCGGCACATCCGGGGTGGGCGGTGCCACGGAGAAGCGGAAGGAGCGCAGCGTCGATGCTCCTCGGCCCTTGAAGGCGACACCCGCCTGGGCCTGCAGGATCAGAGCGCCGGATGCATCCTTGTCCAGGCGCTGGATGTTCAATTCGATGGTGGCATCGGGTGCGGAAGAGATGCCGCCGTTCTCGCCCAACACCGTGCTGCCCGGCAGTCGTTCGCCAAGCTCTTCCGCCAGCACGCGGCCGAGCATCGCGCCGAGCGGTTCGCCCCACCAATCATTGGATTGCACGTCGAGCCGGTAGTTCTCCGACGAACGGACA
>CAINEA010000787.1 GCA_903847525.1 uncultured Acetobacteraceae bacterium
CTCCAGCAGGTGGCGGCGCTCCCACAGGGATGCGTCGGTCTGCTGTGCCAGTTGCAGCACGTAGCGCCCGTCCGTGAACACCGCCGCACGGTCGGCCAGCACCACCGCAAGTCCGGCGCTGCCGGTGAAGCCGGTAAGCCAGGCGAGCCGTTCGGCGCCCGCCGGCACGTATTCGCCCAGATGCTCGTCGGCGCGCGGCACGATGAAGCCGTCCAAATGCTGGCGGGCGAGTTCCGCGCGAAGATCCGCCAATCTGCTGGCCTGAACGGAGGTGGATGGCGTGGTCATTGGAAGGTCCCTTCCCGGCATGGCCGACTGTCGTCGTGGGCGGCAGGATAGCGAAGCAGATCAGTTAGGTACTTCGTGCATTTCTTAACGTTCGTTCATGCGAAAAAAGCAGGGCTGATTGAGCAAATTCTCTCTTTTCCAGGCAGTACTTGCTACCTATGTTGCATTGCAGCAAGACCCGGGAGTGCCCCGCCACGACGACGCCGCGCCAGACCCGGGCTGCCGACTGGAATGAAGAACATGAACACCCCCCGTTTGAACGCCGAGTTTAACATCGGTTCCATCGGCGAAGGCTATCGCGCCGCATCGGAAGCCCGTCTCGCCGCCAACAAGGACCTCGCGCATAGCCTGGGCCATGCGCTCGCCAAGGCCGTCGCCTGGATGCGCCGCGGCTCTGTGATGGCGGAACTGAACAGCATGAACGACCGCGAACTGGCCGATGTGGGCCTGTCCCGCAGCAATTTCACCCAGGTGTTCGACCCCGAGTTCGCTCACGAGCACGCCCGCCGCGGCTACTGAGAAGAAAGCCAGGGGCTCTGCCCCTGGACCCCGCTACTGGTTTGGATGGAGTCCAAAGGCTAGCCTTTGGCGGGGGTCGAGGGGGCGAAGCCCCTCGCCTTGCTTGCTTACCGGCGCAGCACCAGCGTCGTCCAGTTGCCTTCGCGCAACGCGAAGTCCAACCGCATGCCCAGGCGCCTATGGGCGCTGAGCACCAGGTTCGCCTGGCTGTTCAGCAATCCCGCCAATATGGCGGTCCCGCCCGGCGACAGGCTTGCGGCCAGATGCCGCGCCATCGCGCACAGCGGCCGCGCCAGGATATTGGCGAACACCAAATCATAGGGTGCGTTCGCTGAAAGGGCGGGGTGATCCCAGCCATCCGCCAGCCGCGCGGTGACCAGGCGGCCCACGCCGTTATCCGCCGCGTTGCGCGCCGCCACCCGCACCGACCAGGGCTCGATATCCGTCGCCAGCACCGGCATGTGCAACAGCTTCGCCGCCGCCATCGCCAGAATGCCCGATCCTGTCCCCAGATCGAGGATGCGCCTTGGCCTGCGATAGGCAATCTTTTCCAGGGCGCGCAGGCAGCCGCGGGTGGACCCGTGCTCCCCCGATCCGAAGGCCACCCCGGCATCCAGCGTCAGGGTGATGCGGCCGGGAATGTCCGGGCCTTTCAAATGCGAGCCGCGCACCACGAAGCGCCTTCCCACCTCCTGGGCGGGAAACGATTCGTAGGTCCGCGCCAGCCAGCCTTCGGCCGCGGTCGCATGGCGCTGCAACGGGGCGGCGACTCCGGTCATCATCTCCGCCAGCGCCAGGCCGCCGACCAGTTCCGCCTCATTGGCGCCGACCGGCTTCACGCCCTCGATGCGCCAGATCCGCTTCGCCTCGTCGAGGAAGAAGAAGCCGACCGTGCTGCAGGCCGACAGCATCGCCGACTCGAACGCCTCCAGGGCGGCCTCCGGCACATCGACGAAGACCGTCTCCAGCGCCTCGGTACTTTTTCTCATGCCTTCTCCACGAAGCGGTCCAGCACCCGCTTGTCGCCGGCCTTTTCGAAGGCGATGTCGAGCTTGTCGTCATCCGCGCCGGTAACGGTGCCGTAGCCGAATTTCTGGTGGAACACCCGCTGGCCGACGGCGATCGCGTCCGGCCGGGCCGGGCGGGCCGGCTGTTCCCAGGCCTCGATGACCCTGGGCTTGCGGGCCTGCATCGGGAAGGCGGAAAAGCTCGGGATGGTCGTGGCCCGCGCGTCCCGCGCGAGGGAGGCGGAGCCGGACCGCTGGGTCAGTTCCTCCGGCAGTTCGTCGATGAAGCGGCTGGGGATGCTGCTCTGCCAGTTGGCGTAGATGCGCCGGTTGGCGGCATGGCTGATGATGGCGCGCTTGCGGGCGCGGGTGATGCCGACATAGGCGAGCCGGCGCTCCTCCTCCAGGCCCTTCGCCCCCTGCTCGTCCATCGAGCGCTGGTTGGGGAACACGCCTTCCTCCCAGCCGGGCAGGAACACCGTGTCGAACTCCAGCCCCTTGGCGCCGTGCAGGGTCATCAGGCTGACTTTTTCCGAATCGGCGTTCTCCTCGTTCTCCATCACCAGGGAGACGTGGTCGAGAAACCCTTCCAACGTTTCAAAGTCAGCCAGCGCACGAACCAACTCCTTCAGGTTTTCAAGCCGGCCGGGCGCCTCGGGGGATTTGTCCTGTTTCCACATCTCGGTATAGCCGCTCTCGTCGAGCATGGTGGCCAGGGTGACGACATGCCCCTCGGTCTCCAGCATCTGCCGCCAGCGGGAAAACCCCCGGAACAGCTCCGCCATCGCCTCGCGTGCCCGCCCGCGCAAGCTTCCGGTCGCAACCAGCTGTTCCGCCGCGGCGCACAGGGAAATACCCTGGGCACGAGATGCCTCGTGCATCCCGCGCAACGCCTGCTCGCCGATGCCGCGGCGGGGCACGTTGACGATCCGCTCGAAGGCCAGATCGTCCGACGCGCCGCGCAGCACGCGCATATAGGCGACCGCGTCGCGGATTTCCGCCCGTTCGTAGAAGCGCAGGCCACCCACCACGCGGTACGGCACGCCCAGCACGATCAGCCGTTCCTCGAAGGCGCGGGTCTGGAACCCGGCGCGAACCAGCACGGCGATCTCGGCCAGGCTATCCCCGCCGCGCCGGAAGCCCTCGATGCGGTCGCCGACCATGCGGGCCTCTTCATCCGAGTCCCACAGGCTGATGACGGAAACCGGCTCGCCCTCGGAATCGTTGCGCCCGGGCCGCAGGGTCTTGCCCAGGCGCCCCTCGTTGTGCGCGATCAGGGCGGAGGCGGCGGCCAGGATGGGCGCGGTGGAGCGGTAGTTCGCCTCCAGGCGGACAATTTTGGCCCCTTCGAAATCGCGTTCGAAGCGCAGGATGTTTTCGACCTCGGCGCCGCGCCAGGAATAGATCGACTGGTCGTCGTCGCCGACGCAGCAGATGTTCCGGCTCTGCTGCGCCAGCAGGCGGAGCCAGAGATACTGCACCACGTTGGTGTCCTGGTATTCGTCCACCAGGATGTAGCGGAACATACGGTGATACTGCGCCAGCACCTCCGGATGGCCGCGCAGGATCTCGGTCATGTGCAGCAGCAGATCGCCGAAATCGGCGGCGTTCACGGCCACCAACCGGGCCTGGTAATCCTCGTACAGCTCGCGCGCGCGGTTGGCGGCGAAGTCGCTTTCCTGGTCCGCCGTGATCCGTGCCGGCGTCAGGCCGCGGTCCTTCCAGCGCTGGATGATGCCCATCAGCGCCGGGGGCGCCCAGCGCTTGGTGTCGATCCGCTTGGCCTCCATCACCTGCTTCAGCAGGCGAAGCTGGTCGTCGGTGTCCAGGATCGTGAAGTTCGACTGCAACCCGACCAGGTCGGCATGGCGGCGCAGCATCCGCGCGCAGAGGGCGTGGAAGGTGCCGAGCCACAGCCCTTCGGCCGGCGCGCCGAGGATGGCGCCGACGCGCTCGCGCATCTCCCTCGCCGCCTTGTTGGTGAAGGTGACGGCCAGCACCTGATTGGGAAAGGCGCGGTTGGTCAGCAGGATGTGGGCGAAGCGCGTGGTCAGCACCCGGGTCTTGCCGGTGCCGGCGCCGGCGAGCACCAGCAACGGCCCATCGACGGTTTCCACCGCCGCGCGCTGCTCGGGGTTCAGGCGGGTGAGATAGTCGCTCATGCGACGGGACGGGGGACTCGAATTTTCACTGTCCCGATATAGAACAGGAAGCGAACGGGTCCAACCGGCGATCGGGGAAGGAAGGAAGGCGAGACGACCTTGTACGCCGACTACCCAGCGATCTTGATCTGGATGCGCTGGCGCATCGGACCAAAGCGATCGAGCGCAGACGCGAAATCGACACCGGAGCGAACCTGTTGCGTATGGCCCTGGCGCGCGGC
>CAINEA010000788.1 GCA_903847525.1 uncultured Acetobacteraceae bacterium
CGTACCTTCGGCGTCGGGTTGGACCCGGCCAGCACGACCTGTACGTCCGGCCGCCTTGCCCGGATCAGCGGCAAGACTTCCTGCACGAACCATAGGGCGGCATCGACATTGGGCGCATGCGCGAAACCCGCCACGAACAGAATCTCGGGCCGGGCCGCAACCTTGGAGCGCTCGATAAATTCGGTAAAGAAGTAAGGGACGATCGACGCGACGGTCGCTTCCGGCTCCAGCGACTGAGCGACGTCACGCTCCTCGTCGGAGGGATAGAGGGACAGATCGGCATCCTGCCACACCCTTCGTTCTATCCGTTCCATATGATCCGCTTCGCTGCGGGCATCCCGGATCCCGTTCATTTCGGCCTGCTGGCGCAGGCGGGCGAAGTGGAGGTCGTGGCCATAATAGACCACCACGGCGCGACGATTGAGCGACCTGATCCGGGGCAGGAATTCCAAAGCGATGGTCGGCCGGCTCAGCAGCACATAGTCCAATTCCCGGGCGTTCAACGCCAGCCAGCTGTCGTCCCGATCGACGTAATTGCCCGAAATCACCTCCACACCGATATCCTGCAGCGCCTCGGTGTAGCCGGGCGTGGCCAGCTGGTTGTACGGCCAGAACTTCACGGCCCACCCGGCCCGGACGAACAGGCGGATGAACCCCACCATCGTGCGCGACCCCGCGTCACGATCCGGCTCCGGCACATAGTGATCCACGATAAGGATCATTGGCCGTTCCCGGGACCGGTCGCGCGCGCGCAGTACATGTGTACCGTTTTCGTAATGGCTGCGCAGCAGTTCTTCGCCCCAGCGTTCCCGGAACAATGCCTGATTGCGCACCTGATAGGCCTTGCCCCCGGACGCCGTATCGGTACCGTGGGATATGCCTTCGTGATGTACGACCACCGATTTCGGCTGATACAGCACCTTCAGCCCGTGACGACGGATGCGAAAGGCGATGTCGCTGTCTTCGCAATAGGCTGGGACAAAAACCTCATCAAAACCACCGAGCTCCGTAAATAATGCGGTTGGAATGAGGATTGCGGCGCCCGAACAATAATCGGCTTCCCGAAGGTAGTTGTACTCGGGTTTGCGCGGGTCATCGAAACGGCCATAGTTCCAGGCAGAACCGTCCTTCCAGATGATCCCCCCTGCCTCCTGCAGTCGCCCATCGGGGTAGACCAGGCGGGCACCGGCCAACCCCGCGTCGGGATGATCGGTCAGGGTCTGTACCAAGGCGTCGATCGCGCCGGGCAGGACCTCGGTATCGTTATTGAGGAACAGCAGATAGCGTCCCCGGGCCAATTTGGCCGCGGCGTTGCAGGAACGGAGAAATCCCAAATTTGTAGGGTTCTCGATGAGCCGAATGCCACGAACCTTCCGCAGTTGGGCGATTTCGGGATCGCCGGATGCATCCTCCGCCACGATCACCTCGATCGACGTATCGGGAATGGCATCCGCGATCGAACGCAGGCACCGCAAGGTGAATGGAACCTGTCCGTAGGTCGGTATCAGGACGCTGACCTCGGGATGGTCTGACGCGAGGATCTCGATCGTGCTGGCATGGACGGGGCCGGAGGCTGCGGGATCCGCAATGCCCAGGGAGCGCCGCATGTCGCCGGGAGTGGCCATAGCGCCCGCCTTGCCGCCGGACCGCAAGCGGGCACTCAACTGCAGGGTGGCAGTCCAATAGAGCAATCTTAACGCACGCGACAGGCAGTGCGCCAATGCCGGAAATCGTTCCAACATACGACGAAATGGCGCAGTAGAGCGCCAAGTGCTACTCGTCTCTATTGCTTGCAAACGCCGCTCAATAACGGCTAATTCCTCCGCGTCCGACAGTATACGCCGTTTAGCCGATTCCAACCTCCGCAGGGCCAGTGCGAGTTCTTTCGCCGAGGTCTGAGTGTTCTCGTTGGCGGCTCCGCCCGTTGCGGTAGCGTGACCCGTGATCGTTGGGTCGAGGGAAGGTGA
>CAINEA010000789.1 GCA_903847525.1 uncultured Acetobacteraceae bacterium
AACCGAACGGTAGCGTTACTGCCGGAAGGTGCCGGAAGCTGCCGTGGTAGCGTGGTGCCGGAAGTCCTCCGCCACCAGAAGACTGCAGAAGACTGCGCGCTGGTCCGCTCGGAGTCCTCCGCCCTGGTAGAAGACTGCAGCGCTCGGAGTCCTCCGCCCTGGTAGCGTTACTCAGTGTCGCTATCGCCGGTATCGCCGGATCCGATTTCCAGCATCCGGGAGCTTCCGGAAGATATCGCCTGGTGTGGCGCCACTACCTGGATAGCAGCCGCGTTGATTACCATTGTTGGCACGTCGGCATAACGCGGAGCTACCTTACTGAGCAACCATTTCCGCATGTTGACACGTTCACGCGCAATGGTAGCTTCCTCCGCCGTAGTACAGGCGTCTACGATCTCCAGGCACTCTTCTGCCATCATGTCATAGCAGTTCTCACGTGCACGCGCATACCGCCCAATCCAGGCACCGCCCTGCTCCTCAATCCATTGCGTGATAGTACCAGGTTGCGGGAGGTCTGGGTTATCGCGACATATTTGCCGTAGCGGGATACCATCGCTCATTTGAGTGAGTACAGCTCGAAGTATCTCCGGCTTAAGTTCGCATGGTGTTGCTAATGCCATATGCCGATTATCGTCAATTGGACGTCCGAACGTATCCTACCGCCGCAATTTGCCATTCTCCCAAAAAAAGAATTCTGTTTAGAATCAGCAACTTACAGATTCCAGGCAGACTATTTTTAAGGTTTAGTAGACAACAGTTTCTGAAGTTGCTAATCTTGCCTCAGATCAGATGTTGCTAGTTTGATCGGGTGGCCGGGAGCCTTCAGACATTGCGTTCTGACTTCCACAAACCCGATCAACGCGGGAACTGGAGATCTGAGGAAGAACATGAACATGACACAGTACAGCAAAGATGTAGCGGGTTTCCGCTGCGAGAAAAATGGCAAGTTTGTGTTCGTTTTGGAACGGCAAATGGTGCATGACCCGCAGTACAAAATCGGCTCGAGAATCCCTGGCCGTGGCAAAGTTGTGGAATGTTTCGGCAGGGGTCAGCAGTAGTATTTTAGGAGAAAACCAATATGTACGGTTTCGTTTGTTTCTACGCTGGAAAGCGTATAGATGTTTACGCCGCGTCTATGTATGCGGCAAAGCTCAAAGCTATCGAACAGTTCACGGCACCGAAGTCAAAACAGCATATGGTATCGGTTGTTTTCGCGGAACGTCCGGACGGTTCCGAAGTAACGCACGTGGCGGTGGACTAATGACACCAGCTTTAATCGCAGAGTGAACCGCTACGGCGGTTTAATGCGGAAAGCCGGTCACAATCCCGGCAGCATTGGAGAGAACATGACAATAACTATCAAGATTTTGCAGGCCGAATATAAAGACGGCTTCGTATACGTAATGATCGGGAAACCTGCGGCGGCCGTGGTGCCGGTAACAGTCCGCAACGTGGCAGAACTGGACGCTGAAGTGCAGGCGCTGAGATCGGCATGGGCGGGAAATATCGATGGTCAAATTTACCTTCCATCTATTGTCACCGGGCGGAAAATACCGGGCTACGATGCTTATCGGCATAACACCCTCAATCGTGACGTTAGGCGCGTGGCGGTGGCCGGTAACACTGTACTTTCAGAAGCCACGCTCCAATAAATTGCAGCACGCCCCAAACAGTAGCATTTTTGACCGCATTATGATAGAGTAGTAACTTGGCTTTGAAGGGCTCCCAAACATGACCAAATTAGAACTGCTGTCGGTTGAATCCGACGCTAAAACGATCAAAGGCAACAAAAAAGGCTACCTCACGGGTATCCTGTATCTGGCACCATCCACCGAAGCTGGCGGGCGTGATTTGTGCCCAATGGCGTCAGCAGAATGCCGTTTGGCATGCCTGTATGGTGCGGGTATGGCAGGCGTGTTCCCGAGTATCAAACGGGCACGGATTGCCAAGACGTTGTGGTACCTGCGAGACCCGAAATCGTTCCTGGCAGCATTGGAGACCGATATCTATCGTCTCATCGTTTTAGCTGCCACGCGTAACCTGAAACCTTGTGTTCGTCTAAATGGCACATCGGACGAATGGAAACTCGCGCGGGCACTTGCGGCAAAATTCCCTGAAGTCGATTTCTACGACTACACTAAACTACCTGCGCCGTGGAAACGGACGACCGCTAATTATCACTTGACGTTCTCATTCTCAGGTACCAACTTGCCAGAATGCATCGACGCCTTACAGCACGGTATCAATGTTGCCGTAGTGTTCTCAGGTTCACTTCCTGCCACATGGCACGGCTATCCGGTTATCGACGGTGATGAATCGGACCTGCGCTTTCTGGACCCTGTTGGGGTAATCGTCGGGCTATCCACAAAGGGTGACGCGAAGAAATTGACCAGTGGCGGATTTGTCCAGATCGGAGGTACTAAATAATCGCAGAGTGGACCCCTACGGGGGTTTAATGCGACAGTCCCGGTCACAAGTCCGGGCGGCATGGGAGGTAAGTATATGTCAGCAGTCGAAGTACTCAATAAGGCGATGCGCGAAACGGGCGAATGGTACGGGCCCAACGGATCGCGCAACCATATGGCGTTCGATGTTCTGTTCGCAGCACTGCAACATGTGACACGCGACACTGACCCACGGGTCGCGCAGTTCCTAGCGGATCGCCGGTTCGGTTCGAGTGTGGTTTGGGCGGTGGCGTAATGAAACAACGATACGCCCTCAGAGTTCAGCGCGGCGCCACAGTCATCGGCGAATACACTATCAACGCCACGCCAGAAGGTATCCGCCAGTTGATAGCGGCGATGAAAACGGAATTCAGCTTCGACATTCTCGGGCGTGACGGTGTTGTGTATTCGTCAGCGACTTCGGAAGTCGGGCCCGTTATCCAGCGCTGGACACCAGAAACCGCGCGGCAACGTGTCGGTGGGACGTTTGGGAGTTAACAGGAGATCATAATGGTCACACGATACGCATTCTGCCACGACCAGGCCGCTAAAGTTGCGGCGCATAAGACAGCCAAACGGCATCTGCGGAAAGTTGCCAAGTGCCTGGGTATCACATTGGCGCCCGGTGATCTGCGCAACAGTCCCGGCGGTCCGATCATCTGGGGGGAGTCGATTCTCCATACTGACCGCGTTTACGTTCAGGTTGACCCGTCGCGGGAACATGTTCTGGTTCGGACGGTAAGGGGTCGCAGCGACTACACTGGCGGGCGCAACTGCTATATCCCGCTCGCGCTGTTGTCGAAACCGAAAGTGTTCGCGACGCATTTGCAGTCGATACTGGGGCTGGCTTAATGCTCCGCGCCATCGCATATGTGGCCCTGTGGGTTGCGGTTGTCGTCACTTGGGCGACGGTTTTTTATCTGATCGCAGAGTGACCCGCTACGGCGGGGTAATGCGGATAGTCGGTCACAATCCCGGCACGCTTTGGAGGCGACATGATCGCGATAACAGGCAACACATACCCCGTACGTGCCGAGTTGCACGCACTGGGCGGGCGATGGGACAAGGCAGCACAGGCGTGGATGGTACCCGACCATAATGCGGCGGCGGCGGCGGCACTTGCTGCCGGGGGGCTGCGGAAAGTTGGCGGACGATCACGGGGCTATCGCGGGACTGATCGTTACGGCTGCGCTCATTTCAGCACGCCTTGCCATTGTGAAGATTACCCCTGCTGCGGACATTAGGAGCGGACATGAAAAGCACATTTACAGTTCAGATCGGCGACAAGGTCGCCTATAGCGCGAAGTGGTTGCAATCCACAGGCCAAGTTGCCGGGGACATCGGGCACGCTCGTGGTGTAGTGGTGGCGCTCGAGTCCCCCACGCCTGATTGGACCCTCGCAACAATCAAATGGGACGGGGACTTCCCCGATACGGTGAACGTTGCCAACCTCGCGAAGGTTGGGGCGAACTCGAGGTTCTGCGCACAATGACACCCGAAAGCTACATCTACCCCGACTACAGCACCTGGCACGCGCCACAGTCCGGGCTGCTCCGGTTCTCTTATGTCCAGCAGGCGGAACGCTGGGCGGAACGGGCAAACCTGGATGGGCCCGTCTCGGTGCTCGTGTACAACACAATTTATGGGTTCGCTCCGGCCGCCCAGATGACTTTGGAGGTGAGGTAATGGAACGCTACAGCGTGGTTGTTGAGTCCGGCTCATGTAGTCAGGACTATAAGAAATGGGAAGAGCGGGCGAACTGCGGCCACGCTCACCGCGCCATCGAGGCGGCAACGGCCTGCATGGCCAAGCTCACCCGGCGGTATTGCCAGCACGGGCGGCCGCAGGGTACAGCGTGCCGTCATTGTCTCGGGCGGGCGCAGGGGTCCAACCAGTCGGCGATGTGGTTTGGCGCAACCCTGCACAATCAGGACGGGGAGCGGGTGCGGTGATGCAATACCCCCTGATACACCTAAATGGCACCTGCGGCGATGACCTGCTTGCCAATCAATGCGACATCGCTCGTGCCCTGCGGGAGGCCCTCGAGGTGATGGCCAACAACGGCCCTAACGGGCGCGATTACTATCCGATGGGCACTCAGGCATGGGAGAAGGCGCGGGAAGAGCACTCAGCCCGTCTGGGCGCGATTAAAGCAGTACTGGCGGATGTGGAACGCATGGCAGAGTATCTCGCGGCGGGGCCGCACGACCAACTGGAAATGAGGAACGCACAATGACATACACGATAGACTTTTACCCTGGCACAGCGTCAGCGGAGACAATCGAGCGCACCAGCATGACAGCCGCCCTTCGCGCATGCCGCGCCAGAATCGGTCGCATCTATCGCGGCGCTGAATACAGGACAGATAGACCGTCCACGACTGACCCCGACGAGCGCGAGTATGTGGACGCGCTGGACATCTGGACTAATCGGCGCGACGCAAAAAACGATATGCTGACGCACCCGGCGGCGGTGATCTCGTGGGCTTAATGAACGAACGAATGGCAAAGTGCGGCTGCGGTATTACCGCACCGTCCAGCGACCGGGCGAAGTTATTTGCGTTCGAGTCAACGGCTGAAGGATCGAGGAACGCGGTTGAGACGTGCAAGCATTGCCGATTCCATCTGGTGGCGCACACGGTTGAAGGCATGGGCCACAACGTTCTGAGCAACCGGGCAACCGTGATTCAGCGCGGGATATGCGCAGGGTTTGAACCAATTGGCGAGATGGAATTCGACCGCTACTACTGCGGGTGTCGAGGTTGGGACTGATGCCCATCACCACGCAGGATCTCAATGAGCGGCTGCGACCCGCCACCGTCGCGGAGAACGTCGGTAGGGAGGTGGCAGCATGACGATACAAGAACAGCTTCACAATTCCGAAACACATAAGCCGGGGAGTGATCCGGCTTGCCCAAAGTGCGTCAGCGAGACGCCGGAGTCTATCGCGGAGCGCGAGTACCAGAGCGAGATAGCGGCGCAGCCACGGTATCACGACGGTGCCCCGCGCCCTCAGTGGTCGAGCCTCTCAGCCATTGCACGCTGGCAGCGTGTCAGGATCGCGAACGGTGAGGTGCTCCATGATTAGCCGGGGCAGACCCCGAGTCAGCATCACCCCTGGGCAGGTGCGGCGGCTGGCGGATAGTCCGCAGCGCACCACCTGGAAACAGATCGCGGACACGCTGGGCATCTCAGTCCCTACCGCCATGCGGTTGTACAAAAAAAGCAAACAGGAAACAGGGCCGCAAAAGCACTAACGCCCACGTCCGAGGGAAGGACGTGGGCGGTTAGTATGCCCGGTGAAGGGGCCGGGTGCTTTGGAGGCAACCCCAGAATAGCATGATGCAGCATAGCGGCGTGACAGCGAGTAACTTGAAACTGTTGCGCGTGCAACGTTTATGTGGTACCGTTGAACACAGGAGATACAGACGATGACGACCAAACAGCAGATCATAGCCAGAGCGCAGGCCGCAGGATCAGGCGCGAAAACTTTCAGGGGCGCAGTCAAGGCCCTCCGGGCGGCCATCAAGCCGGGCGAAACGACGTACAGTAAGTACGCCGACTATGTTAGGTGTGGGGCAGCTCGGTGGGCAGCGGGTCACGCCGCTGCTTACCGGAAAAACGCCCACACGGCGCGGCTCAATGCGCGGTATGCGCCGATGGCGGAGACGCAGTGCGCGGCGCTGGGGTTGTTGCCGGCCACCACTGACCGGGACCTCCAAGCCGCTGGCGTGTCGCCGACTGCTATCCGTAGCCTGTCACGTCTCGGAGTTGATCGACGCTCCGCCCGCATTGCGGCATGGTTGAGCGCACCGGATCAGGCGCACCAGTCGATGATGCCGTTTCAGGCTCTGGCGCTGGATGCCGCCGAATCGCTGCACGCTATCAGCTCGCAGTACAGCAGCCAGCGGGCAACGTGGACCCATGCTCACGAGCCGAGCGAACAAACCGACTGGAAAGCCTATAGCAAGAGCTACGGACGCCCCGCGAACTGGATTAACCCGGCATACGATGCCGATATGACGTATGCAGACGGCAGCTATACCGTCGCCGCCCGCGTGGTATCGGTACGCGGGAAAGTGACCGTGTTGCCGCTGGATGTGCGCAACATGTACAGCCACCCGGCGAAGTTGGCCAATGACCTGTTTTGCCGAGCGACGGCGGAGCCGGATCTGGTGGAACGGTTCGACGTGCGGGGCCGGAAAGCAGGCGTTGCGCTGAAGGTTGGCGCAACGTGGGAGCATGGCGAAGATCGCGCCGAATGCGAGCGCGAAATCGCCCGCAAGGCGCGACTCGCCGCCGAACGCGAAACGCTGGCGAAGCGTGCGGCTCTGACCGCATTACAGGCCGTTCGCCGTGATCGCAGGGCGCGTCTGTTTGCGCGGCTCTCGCAGGTCCCTGTGGGATTTGCCGACGTGCGTGGGGCTGGCGCTTGCGCTGCCGGGATCTCGAGCTGGTGCGCTGCGCATAAAATCGCAACGGATGCCACCGTCCCTCTGTCGATGCTGGCGCACGATAGCTCGGCGAAGGGCTACGCGTTGCGGATTGCGGCGAAAGTACTCCAGATTTGCAACCTGGGCGAGGTGACAGCATGACCGTTGCCGAGGTCGCGCTACATCTCGGGGTCACTCATCAGCGAGTCCGGCAGCTTATCAAAGAAGCGCGGCTAATTGCGCGATACCGCAAGGGGCGCGTGGTGATCACGCGGCACGCATTAGCCGCGCTGGTGATCCATAAGCCTGGGCGTCCTATTGCAGTTGACCGCCTCCCCCCGACTACGGGCCGGTGAAGACTGGGGAGATTGAGCGAGGTGGCGGCGTGAACTATTGCGACTGCTGCTGCTATTGCGCATGGGGTCACCCGGGACTGTGCGCTCCTTCGGAATTGGTGCCGGTGTGGATCTTTGGCCACGAACAGAACGAACAAACGAGGATAAATCAAATGTACCAGACGCAAACTAACATCATCCACATGCCATCGGTGACGCCGAAACGTCCGGCGCATCTGATCCGCGTGGCAGTCCCACGGCTCAACAAGAATTGCACCATCGCAGAATACCTAGTCCAGCTTAAGACTCGGGATTACGATCTGGAGTGGGCGGAAGTGCGGGAAACGAAGGTGTTCACCGATTGCCACGAGTGGAACAAGTTCATGAATAACCTCATGAATGATCGGGACTGGCTCGCAGGTCGCGGCGGACACCGTAGCTGGACCGTGCCGGACGGTAACGCTTCGATCATGTCGAAATCTGAAATTGAGCATTGGCGGGCAGGCGCTTATCTGCTGGTGGTGGCTGCAGTAGCGCCAACCGGGCAAACGATCTACATTGATCCGCAGGGATACGATTATGCGCGTTACGTGGCGTTCCCTGCGTCTGACGGGATGCCGGACGGGGAAACTCGTCAGGAACGTGCAAAGCGCGAAGCAAACGAGGCTAAGGCCACGAAGCTTGCACGTATCGCCCATGAGCTTGAGAATCCGCCCACGGTTCCCGATGACCACGGCCTGAAGTTTCTCTGGAACGGGATTAAGTACAACGGCGGCAAGCTGGAATTGTGCAGCTACGACAAGGGCAATACCTACGACTACCCAGATGATACGCTGATTGTCCGAGCTCGGGATTACAATATGTTTTCCGCGCCGATCAAGGCCGTTTTCACGATCCACAACGCCACGGACACGCAGTCCGATTACTTCGCGGACGACACGGCCTATGTGATGCGGACTCACCCGCTTTACCCGGCTATTCATGCGGCATGGGAATCATACCAGGCGCACAACACGAAGCGCCACGCGAAGTGGCAGGAACGCTACAACAACCGCCACGGGGTGTCAGCGTGACCTATTATTGCGACTGCGGCGACTATTGCGCATGGTGCTACCCGGAACTGTGCGCTCCCGTCAAGCTGGTAGCGGTGTGGATCTTTGGCCGCGATGGGCGGTGTTGTTTGGAATATAGAGTACAAAGGAAAACGAAATGAACACGAAATACAAGTTTCGGGGTACAGCCCCGGATTTCAAACGGATCGTAGAAGAGAACCCGACCGCGAACGCGGTTCTGGTGGTCGCGGGACCCGCAGAATGCGAGTCTATTTTACTCGTCCGCTCCGACGTGCGAAGCGTGCGGGCGGCTTCGGATCGAGCCGGGGTGGATTGTTCGGTAGCAATGGGGCTGCCCAGCGAGCCCGTGGCGGGGTTCACCATGAACGGGCGCCCGACGTGGTGGATGAACATTACCGGCGACCCACCTTTCCCCGGCTGGTGCTATTGCTGCCATGCAGTTCCAGCAAACCTGCGCCGGGTCGCGCAGGCCCTCGCGGAAGAACCGAACCGCGCCACATCGGTCGAGGTGATCTGGTGACGATACGCGAACAGTTACACCGAAGCGGGGCGCACTATGATGGATACGACCAAAGATGCCCGAAGTGCGTTCGCGATGCCGGGTTACCTGGCATCATCAAGCATCTTAAAAGGTGTGCAGTCGAAAATGAGCAGGCCGCACAATACGAGTCTGGGTACGCTAAGGACACTGGCGCGGCGGCAGTTGCCACCGAACAGCGGCGCATGATCGGGATACTGGGTATGATGGTGACCAAGTAAACAACCGCATGCCTAAAGGCAGCGGTCTCCGCGCCGAAAGGTTTTTATGAACGACATGCTCACCGTCACCGAAGCCGCCCGCACGCTCAAAATTAGCGGGCAGCGTGTCCGCCAGCTTATCAAGGCGGGGCGGCTGGCGTCCCGCAAGATGACGAATGGGCACCTCATCGAGGCGTCCGCGCTGGCCGCGATGGTGCGGAAGCCATCGGGCAGGCCGGGGAAGGTGGCGGCGTGAGCGTAACAACTCATTTACGCAAGCGGAAAAGCAGCGGTAGCGGTTTCACAACACTGCAAGAGCTTGCAGGTCGGCAACAACGGCCCGCAGGTCTGTCATACGCGAAAGCGGTGAAGATCTATCGCGAATTGTTGCCAGGTCCGCCCGCTGGCAGGATTTTGTTTTTGGATGGGCTACCAGTACCTGAGTCCGACCAGTTGATGAGCGCCGCCGAAATAAGGCAAGCGCGCAGCCCGCGCTGAGGAACGAAGATGACGAGAACAGAACTGATCGCATACGTACAGGACAGAATGGGCGATGCCTCGCAGGATGAAGCCGCCCGCATGGTGGAGTTGATCGACGCTGCCTGGTATGTCACCCGAGACGCGAGCGGCTTGGCCAGCGTGGACAACCCGCGATATTCCAGACCGCGAATGGATGCACCTGCTGGAGCAGGTGAAGGATCGGACGTGCTGCGCATGAGCCGCCAACGGATGAAAATTCACGTGGCGTATGATCCGCCTCCAATCCCGATCAGGACGATGGACTGGCACGCATGGGACGACGACGGCGAAGGCGAACAGTTCCACGGTGCCACAGCAGCCGAAGCACTGCAGTCTCTGGTGGATCATCTGGAGTCGTGCGAAGTACGGGACGAACTCAGAAAGGCCGGCCGCGCGCGCGGAGCGGACGGGCTCCTGCAAACGGTGGTGTCTGCATGAGCACCCGCAACCTGCCGCCAGAGCGCCGCTCTGAGATCGCACGCAACGCAGCCCTTGCCCGGAAGGGTGAAGGCAATCGTGGCCCCGCACCATGCCACGCTCCCAACGATCCGAGGTGCAAGCGTTGCCGAGCACGGGCTTCAGAGAAGCGGTCCAGAGCCGCGAAGAAAGCAAACGAGGTGACGTTATGACGCTGGTTGACTCTCATTTGGATGCGCTCCACACCCGACTCGGGCACGAAAGCACGCGATGGAGCACGGCAAAAACAGACAGGGAACGCGAAGCGCGTCGCGTCACGGTCGCAGGGATTGAGCGCGAGATTCAGAGCGAACTGAAATTTCTTGGATTTGGCACACTTACGCCCGCAGAACTGGCTATGACGGACGCCGAATTACTGGCGGAGTTAGCAGCATGAGGGACGCGCTAATTGCCATTGCCGCCGTGCTGATCGGCCTTGCGGTGGCGGCGATCCCGTTGCTGCCTCTGCTGCTGGACTGGTAGCCGCGCAAATACCCGGCGTGCGAAATCGTGCAGCGCCGGGTATTCTTCCGCGTCGAGAGTCATGTAATACCGCGCCGCCCGTAGGTTCGCCTCGTCGAACTCGCGGGTTTTTTCCGCGATAGACGGCTTGTCAAGCTTCATGCGCCAGCCTCATCTGTCGGTCGATAGCGGGCGGTTTCGGCGGGGCCGGAAGGTTCAGCCGAAACCGAAGCGCAGCCAAGGCGAGTCCACTTCGCGACTTCTGCCACGCGTATGAGCACTTGAACGAAAGCGAAAAGAGCGGCCCCGAAATCGTCGCGCAGCACTTCCAGCGTGATTTCGCCATCTCGCTCCATCGCATCTGCGGCAGTCAGGGCTTGGTTGATGATCAACTGACGCGGTTGCGTAGCCTTGAATCCGCCATAACTCAGATGCATGAGTGTGTGGCCTTCATCGGTCAGCAACCATCCGCCCTCAGTTGCCTTGAGGACGATGACGAAGTGGTCCCCGTCATCGAATCTGAACGGGGTGTGAACGATGAATTTGTCTCGCCCGTCCGGAACCAGTTCAATTTGCTTACAGGCCAATTCCTTGAACGTCCGCTCCACCTGAAGGCTTGTCATTGCAGATCCTTGCGCTGATCAAACAGAGGGCCCTCCCACAATCCGCTCAAAATCAGATCCTCCGCAAACTCATCGGCGAAAGCCTGCCTGAGCCCGCGTTGCTCCGGGTGGTCCGCCAGCAGCAATGTCGCGTATGCCACCTGCGCGTCTCGGCACCGTTGCGGTTCCGCGTTCACGCGCCACCATTGCGCATCAGGTAGTGGACCGTAGCCGCGGCTAGGTTGAGTTTTTCCGCGATCTCGCGCACGCTCAGGCCGTGATCCCGCAGCGCGGCGACACATCGGCGACGGACGGCAACAACCGGCGCGTGAGAATCTTTGCTCATCACCACCTCGTAGTCGATGCCCGCAGCCGCCGCCATCGAGATTACCAGGTTCTCAACATCCACGGCGGGTTTTGGCGCTTCAAACGAGATCCGCACGGCGCGACACGACAGGCACCTCAGCGCAGGCCCGCCGTTTTTCGTCGCCGCAACATGCCACTCCGGCAAATGCGGGCAGTCCTTGGGCTTGTGAACGGGCGTGGTGCGTGCCTTTCCCGGTTTCCGCGCCTCACCTATCACCCGGCCCAACTTGCAGCGCGTACAGCGTTCGTAGCGCCCGTATCGCGTGCCCTCCTTCCCCTGCCGTTGCCATTTTTCATGCGGGCAATCTTCCCGAGATATCACCTGTTTCGCCGCCCGCACCACTTTGATCCTCAGCTTTTTCGGCTC
>CAINEA010000790.1 GCA_903847525.1 uncultured Acetobacteraceae bacterium
GGCCATAACGGCGCAGACGATGCTGCGCTGGACGCAGCGCTGATCGCGCGCGAAATCCCCGATCACTGCATCCGCGTGCAATGGATGCGCGAGGAGGAGTTTGGTTACGAGCCGTTCAGCACCGCCCAATCGGTGCGGCTGAGGGTGGCAGTGGACGATGCCGGGAAACCAGCCGATTGGATGGCGGAGATCTGGGCCGGCCCGCATGTCGGGCGCACGACCTTCGGCGGAACCATGCTGGCCGCCAACGCGTTGCCTGGGGCGAAGCCGCCCAATTTGCCGATCGATCCTCCCGAAACCGCCGGCGGCGGAGGCACACGCAACGCCGTGCCGCTGTACGACATTCCCGCCAAGCGGGTGCTGCACCATCTGGTCACGGACTGCCCGGTGCGCACATCGTCGTTGCGCGGTCTGGGCGCCTTGCCGAATGTCTTCGCCATGGAGTGCATGATCGACGAACTGGCCGCGCGTGCCGGACGGGATCCGGTGGAATACCGGCTGTCGATCCTGTCGGAACCGCGCGCGCGCCAGGTGATCGAACGCGTGGCCCGGCTTTCGGGATGGACGCCGCTGGGGTCGGCCGGCACCGGGCGCGGGCGCGGGATTGCCTTCTCCCGCTACAAGAACCGCGCGGCCACGCCGCGGTGGTGGTGGAACTCGACGTCGATCAGGAAGTCCGTCTGCGTCACGTCTGGTGCGTGGCCGATGCCGGGCTGGTGATCAATCCGGATGGCGCGCGCAACCAGGTGGAGGGCGGCATCCTGCACGCCGCGAGCATGACGCTGAAGGAACAGGTGGTGCTCGGTCCAGAAGGCATCGGCACGCTGGGGTGGGACAGCTACCCGATCCTGCGGTTTTCCGAAGTGCCGGAAGTTACCGTGGAATTGATCCATGCGCCGGAACTGCCGTCGCTCGGCATGGGTGAATGCAGCTTCGGCCCGACCGCCGCAGCGATCGGCAATGCGGTGGCTCATGCGCTCGGCACCCACATCCGTGACATGCCGTTGTCGCGTGACCGGATCATGACCGCATTGCTGCGAAACTAAAATCAGACAGGGGAGAGAGCCATGCTTGAACTGCATTACTGGCCGACGCCGAATGGCAAAAAGGTCACCATCCTGCTGGAGGAATGCGGACTGGAATACCGCATCGTGCCCGTGCATATCGGCCGGGGCGACCAGTTCTCCGACGCCTTCTTGAAGATGAACCCGAACCACCGCATGCCCGTGTTGGTGGATACCGCGCCAGCCGATGGCGGCGGGCCGTTCAGCATCTTCGAGTCCGGCGCGATCATGCTGTACATCGCCGAGAAGGCCGGGAAATTCTTTCCCCAGAGTCTGCGCCAGAAATGCGAGGTCACGGAGTGGCTGATCTGGCAGATGGCCAACCAGGGACCGAAGCTCGGCGAATGCGGACATTTCCGTCGGCTCGGCGATGCCCAGGGCGACCAGTCCTACGCCGTGCGCCGGTTCACCGATGAAGCCAACCGGCTATATGGCGTACTGAACAACCGATTGTACGACCACCGCTATCTCGCCGGCGACGAGTACACGATCGCCGACATGATCTGCTATCCCTGGTGCGTGAACTGGAAGGCGCAGGGCCAGGACATCGAGGAGTTCAAATACTTCAAGCGCTGGTTCGATGAACTCAGCGCCCGCCCGGCCGTTCAGCGCGGCTTGGCCGTGGGTGCGAATCTGTCCGAGGATCCCGCCAAGCTGTCTCCGGAAGAGCGCGAGCGGCGCCAGAAGATCATGTACAACCAGCGCGCTCGTCCGGCCCCGGCGACGGGTGGATTGGCTGTTTAGCCGTGCAAGGTAGGGCCAGGGGCAGTGCCGCTGGCCTTGCATGACCAGCCAATGACCGCTGACCGGGTGCCGCACCGGGCGATGATCACCGTATGCGCGATAGGCGCGACCTTGCTGCAATCGTTGGACCAGACCATCGCCAATGTTGCCCTGCCGTACATGCAGGGCAATTTTTCAGCCAGTTCAGACGAGATCACCTGGGTGATCACATCCTACATCACCGCAGCAGCGATGATGACCGGGCCGGTCGGCTGGCTCGCGGCGCGGTTCGGGCGGAAGCTGCTCTACGTGACCTGCATCGTCGGGTTTACGATCGCGTCCATGCTCTGCGGCGCAGCGCAGTCGTTGGAGCAGATCGTGCTGTTTCGACTGCTACAGGGCATGTTCAGTGCGGCACTGGTGCCGCTGTCGCAATCCACCCTATTGGATATCTACCCGCACGAGCAGCGCGGCTTTGCCATGGCGATCTGGGGTGTGGGGGTGATGATCGGACCGATCATGGGCCCGACGCTCGGCGGCTACCTTACCGAGCTGTATAATTGGCGCTGGGTATTCTACATCAATCTGCCATTCGGTGTGTTGGCCGCGCTCGGCCTGATGGTCTTTCTGCCGAGCGCGCTGCCGCAAACCCGCCTGCGATTCGACTGGATCGGCTTTGCCGCGCTGGCCGGCGGGATCGGGGCGTTGCAACTGATGCTCGACCGCGGGCAGACCCTGGATTGGTTCAGCTCTCGGGAGATCATCATCGAGGCGGTGGTCGCCTGTCTCGGTATTTATCTGTTCGTCGTGCACATGCTGTTCTCGCCACGGCCACTGATCCGCCCGCTATTGTTCAAGGATCGAAATTTTGCCGCCGGACTGGTGGTGATGTTTGCGGTCGGCACCATCCTCGTATCCAGCCTGACTGTGATGACGCCCTGGCTTGAGGTGCTGAGCTCCTATCCGGTCGCGACCGCCGGCCTGGTGATGGCGCCGCGCGGGCTCGGGAATTTGTGTTCCATCATGATCGCCGGCCGTTTGGCGACGCGGATCGACCCGCGCTACCTCGTTGCCACCGGCATGCTGCTGATGTGCACGTCATTCTGGCGCATGACGGGATGGACACCCGATGTTTCCCAGCGGGAGATCATCACGGCGATCGTCATTCAAGGGGCCGGTCTGGGTCTGGTCTTCACGCCGCTGCAATTGCTCGCATTCACCACGTTGTCGCCGGAGCTACGCACGGAAGGGGCATCGCTGTTCAGCCTGTCGCGCAACATCGGCGCGGCGGTCGGGGTATCGGTCACCTCCTCTCTGCTGAGCCGGAACGCCCAGGCCCTGCACGAAATGATCGGCGCGTCCGTTACCCCGTTCAATCGCGCGCTGCAGGCGCTGAGCCCGGCGACGCGGCTGCTGGATCCGACCACCCATCAAGGCGCGGCACTGCTGGACCAGACCGTCAGCCGCCAGGCACAGATCATCGCCTACTCCGACAATTACGTGTTGATGATCTATGCAACCCTGCCGGCGCTGCTTCTGTTGCTGCTGATGCGCAACCCGCGCCGGGTCGCGAGGCCGAGCTAGCTACCGTCCTGGATCAAGCGATCGGCTCGGGAGTCGGTCGGAGGTACTCCGAATGGGCGGGCCATTGCCACAATTCTGCCCCGGGACCCATCGCAGAATGGTCAGGTTGTGTGTCAAAGCATACCCATCGCAAATAGTCAGGGAAGTACCCGCGTGAGTCAGAAATCATCCAAGCCGCTTCGTAAGGCTGTACTTCCTGTCGCCGGCCTGGGCACCCGTTTTCTTCCGGCCACCAAGGCGATGGCCAAGGAAATGTTGCCGGTCGTCGATAAGCCGTTGATTCAATACGCCATTGAAGAAGCCCGCGCGGCGGGGATCGAGCAGTTCTGCATGGTCACCGGGCGCGGCAAGACCGCGCTCGTGGAGCATTTCGACATCGCTTTCGAACTGGAGGCCACGCTGCGCGAGCGCAACCGCCATGAGGCTTTGGCTGTGCTGGAAGCCACGAGGGTTGAGCCCGGTTCGATGGTCACGGTGCGCCAGCAGGTGCCGCTCGGGTTGGGCCATGCGATCTGGTGCGCGCGTGCCTTCATCGGTGACGATCCGTTCGCCATTCTGCTGCCAGACGATCTGGTGCTGTCGGAGCAATCGTGCCTGGGCCAGTTGGCCGACGCCTATCGGGAAACCGGCGGCAATGTGGTGGCGGTAACCGAGGTGCCGCGCGAGCATACCAACCGCTACGGCATCCTGGATATCGGGCTGGACGACGGCAGGCTGGTGGAGGTGAAGGGCCTGGTGGAAAAGCCGGCTCCGGAGGATGCGCCATCGAACCTGTCCATCATCGGGCGGTACGTATTGATGCCGGAGGTCATCGGCCATCTTGCCCGCATGGAGCGCGGGGCCGGCAACGAGGTGCAGCTGACCGACGGCATGGCGAAGCTGATTGGCCAGCAGCCGTTCCATGGGGTGCGCTATGAGGGCAAACGGTTCGACTGCGGAGACAAGATCGGGTTCCTGGAGGCGCAGATCGCCTTCGCCCTGAAACGGCCGGAAATGGCGGAGGCCGTACGGGCCTTCCTGAAGACCTACACAGACGCCTGATTTTAGACGCCCTGATTTTACCGGAAAGCAGACCCATGAAATTCCAGCATGTTTTCGACCCGACCTCGCTGCGCGAGTACGATATCCGCGGGATCGTTGGGCAAACCCTGGGTGCGGCGGATGCGTTTGCCATAGGCCGCTGCTTCGGCTCTTTGGTGCTTCAGGGCGGCGGGAAGAACGTCGTCGTCGGCTATGATGGCCGGCTGTCGAGCCCGGGGTTGGAAACGGCGCTGGTGGATGGGCTGAAGGCCAGCGGCCTGGATGTCATCCGCATCGGCCGCGGGCCGACGCCGATGCTGTACTACGCGACAACCCGGCTCCGCGCCGCCGGGGGTATCATGGTCACCGGCAGCCACAACCCGCCGAACTATAACGGCTTTAAGATGATGCTGGGCGGGAAGCCGTTCTTCGGCCCGCAGATCCGCCGGATCGGCGAGATGGCCGCGAGTGGAGACGTCGTCGCAGAGGCTGCGGGCACGGCTTTGTCGATCGACATCGCCGCAGATTACGCCGCGCGGGTGGCTGGCGATTACGACGGCGGCGAGCGGCAGCTGAAGGTGGTGTGGGACAACGGCAACGGGGCCGCCGGCGACGTCTTGCAGCGCCTTGTGGAGATCCTGCCCGGGCATCACACCGTGCTAAACGCCATCGTTGACGGCAATTTCCCCGCGCATCACCCGGACCCGACCGTGCCGGCCAATCTGGTGCAGCTTATCGCCGCCGTGGCCGAGAAAGGGGCCGACCTCGGCATAGCCTTCGACGGCGACGCCGACCGCATCGGCGTGGTGGACGACAAGGGCCAGATCCTGTTCGGCGATCAATTGCTGATCGTACTCAGCCGCGACATGCTGGCCCGCCACCCAGGCGCGACGATTATCGCCGACGTGAAGGCAAGCCAGGTGCTGTTCGACGAGATCGCCCGCGCCGGCGGCAAGCCGCTGATGTGGAAGACCGGCCATTCGCTGATCAAGGCGAAGATGGCGGAAACCGGCTCCCCGCTCGCCGGCGAGATGTCCGGCCATATCTTCTTCAACGACGAACATTGGTATGGCTTCGATGACGCACTCTATGCCGCCGTCCGGCTGCTGGGCATTGTCGCGCGACTGAACAACCGCCTGTCGGCAGTGCACGACGCGATGCCGAAGGTGATTAACACGCCAGAACTACGCTTCAACTGCGATGACCGGCGCAAGTTCGGCGTGATCGAGGAAGTCGCCGCGCGATTGCAGCAGGACGGCGCCGACGTTGCCGCGATCGATGGGGTCCGGGTGAACACGCCGGATGGGTGGTGGCTGCTACGCGCGTCCAACACCCAGGCGGTGCTGGTGGCGCGGTGCGAGGCGAGCAGCGAAGCGGGGCTGGACCGGCTGAAGACCGCGCTCGTTGCCCAGCTGGAAGCTTCCGGCTTGCCGGCGCCCGATTTCTCGGCGGAGAACGCCGGGCACTAATTTTCCGCTAGGTCAGCCAGACCGCAAGCGCCCAGCCCAAGGCGGCGGCACTGGCGGTGAAGCTCGCCGCCATACCTGGAGCCCGCAAGAGCGGCGCTGTGAGGTATCCGGCCCAGAACACAAGCCTAGCCAGCGCGAAAACCAGCGGTATCGCCACAACTTCAGCCATGCGCGCCACCGGGGCGCCGGCGGCCAGCGCCACCATGGCCGGCCCCAGGATCGCCAGCTGCTCGACGGTATTGCTGATCACCCGCTGGTTGACGCGCAGATAACGGCCGTCCTTGCCGGCGATTGGGTCGAACGTGCCTTGCCAA
>CAINEA010000791.1 GCA_903847525.1 uncultured Acetobacteraceae bacterium
GCGCATTGAGACCGAAGCCGACAAGCTTCTGATTGTCGCCAGGCCGCTCAGCACTGCCGCCGCCTGTCCAATTTGCGGCACGATGTCGGCACGCATCCACAGCCGGTACCGGCGATTACTAACCGATCTTCCTTCCCAGGGACGGCGGGTTTTGGTGACGATCTGCGCCCGACGCTTCCGCTGCATCGCCACGGATTGTCCTCGTCGGATTTTCGCCGAACGGCTCGAGACCACGGTCGGTGGCCCTTTCGCGCGCCGGACAACGCGTCTCGAGGGGATTGTGCATCACCTTGGCCTGGCCTTGGGGGGAAGGCCAGGACAGAGCTTCGCCAGACGACTGTCGCTGCCGGTCAGCAATGACACGTTGCTACGCGTTGTTCGACGCCGGGCGGGAAAGACCATCGTGCCGCCACGCGTGGTTGGGATCGACGATTTCGCGTGGAAGCGCGGTCACCGCTACGGAACGATCATCTGTGACTTGGAGCGGCGGCGTATCATCGACATTCTGCCCGATCGAGACGCTGCGACGGCAACCGCGTGGCTGGCCGAACATGCTTCGATCATCGTCATCGCGCGAGATCGAGGCGCCGGTTACAGGCAAGCCGCCACCGCCGGGCGGCCCGAAGCCGTACAGGTCGCTGACCGCTGGCACCTGATGGAGAATGCCAGCGCCGCCTTCCTAACCGCCGTGCAACGGTCGATGACCGCGATCCGTAAAGCCGTTGGTATGGGCATTGTCGATCCGACGTCCTTGAGTGCTGCGGAACGCCGACAACATGCGGGGTGGCTTCGCCGCGAGGCACAGAACACCGATATCCTGGCGTTGGCGGCTCAGGGCGTTGCAATCAAAGAGATCGTGCGGCAAACCCAAAACTCACGTGGGCTGGTGCGCAAGGTGGTCCGCGGCGCGCGTAACGACATATTCCGCAGCCGGATGAGTTCGCTTGACCCATTCCTGACACTACTCGAGACAGCATGGGCCAGTGGATGCCATAATGGCGCTGCTTTGTGGCGGACCATGAACGCCAAAGGCTTCACCGGCGCCCAGCGTGTCGTCACAGAATGGGCAACGCGCAAGCGCAAGGACGAAGGAACGGCAACACGAAATAGCCGTCCGGGCCAGACGCCATCCGCTCGCGTTATCGCTCGCACGATGACGACCGAGCGCGACACGTTGTCGAAAACCGTCGCACGGACAATCACGATGATCGGTGAAGCTGTGCCGGATCTGACCACCGCACGGGATCTGCTCGACTGTTTCCATCGCATCATCCAGCACCGCCAAGACGAGCGCCTAGATGATTGGATCGCGGACGCAAAGCCCGGCCTGATGGCTTCATTCGCATCCGGGATCGCCCGGGACTGCGTGGCGGTAAAGGCGGCTCTCACAGAGCCATGGTCGAACGGCCAGACCGAGGGGCAGAATACGAAACTCAAGCTGGTCAAGCGGCAGATGTACGGCCGAGCTAACCTGGATCTGCTTCGGGCACGTCTGATCGGGGCCGCATAAACTTGGCAAGGAAATGCACCAACTTTGCGTCAGAGCCAATTTTGGACGCCGATAGGGGGAATATTCAATGCCGATTGACATATTCGTTGCGGTATCTGGCGGAAAAGGCGTTAAAGATGGGTTAGGGAGGGCCCTTAGCGGGGTCCCAAATGGGGAAGCATGGGGGGCAGAGCCCCATAGGCGTTAAAATACTGCTTGACCCGACGCGGACTGGTTTGATTCTGGGATCAGATGCAACCCACAGCCTCTCTCCCGGCGGACCGGTTCGACGACCTTCTACGCCGACTACCCAGCGATCTTGATCTGGATGCGCTGGCGCATCGGACCAAAGCGATCGAGCGCAGACGCGAAATCGAC
>CAINEA010000792.1 GCA_903847525.1 uncultured Acetobacteraceae bacterium
CAGTTCGTCAACCTCAACAACGCCAGCAACGGCACGCCCGGCTATAACGGATCGTCCGGCGGCATGATCGCGGGTATCGACGGCTCGCCTTTGCCCGGCGCGCGGATCGGCCTTGCCGTCGGCTTCAACAGCCAATCGATCAGCACGCCGAATTCCGCCGACTACTCCGGGCATTCCGTTCAGATCCAGGCCTATGCCACCGCCACCCACGACATCCTGTTCGTGGACGCGCAGGCCGGCGGGGTATTCGATGAAGGTACCGCGCGGCGCACCCTGTCCGCCCACAATGTGGGGGCGCACGGGGACGTCAACGGCAATGGCTTTGGCGCCGCCATGCGCGGCGGTGTGCGGCTGGATGCCGGCGGCTGGAACATCGAGCCCAGCCTGATGCTCAGCGGCCTGTCCCTGCACCAGGACGGGTTGACGGAAACGGGGGCGGGCCCGGTCGGGGTCGCGGTGGCGGGCAACTCGATCGCCAGCGTGCAGACGCTGATCGGCGTACAGGTGGATCATCGGTTTCCCATCAACGAGGCCTACGCCATCGTGCCGTCGGTACAGGTGGGCTGGGCCTATGAAATGATGAACACGCAGGCCCGCACCGCCGCCAGCTTCATCGGCGCGCCGGGTTCGGTGTTTAGCATGAGCAATCCGTCGATCGGGCGCAGCGCCGCGGTTGCCGGCATGCATGCGATCCTGGAGACCGGCGCGCCGATCCAGGTGTTCGCGGGCTATGACGCGGCGTTCAACAACAGATCAACGGCCCAGACCGTCAGCGCCGGTATCCGCTACACCTGGTGAGAAATGGCATCACCGATCCAACGGATGGGTCGGCACGAACATTTGACCCGGCTCCGCCGATCGATTCGCAAACCTCGACAAATCTGCCACTTGTCGAGTGTCCCGGTCCGTGGGAAACTTATGCCGGAGTATGGGGCCAAAATGGCGATTGAAAACGAACTGAAATACGTCTTATCCGACGGTAGCAACCTTGAAGCGAAGCTCGCTGCCATCGCTGTTCCGCAGCATATCGAGCAGGCCTATCTGGGTGTCGGCACCCGGATCCGGCGGATCAACGGGCAAACCTGCCTGTTCACCTACAAGCACCGCCTGGCCGACGGCACCAGCATCGAGATCGAGACGGCGATCGAGGCCGCGCATTTTGACCTTCTGGCACGCGACTGCTCCCGTAGCCTGCGCAAGCACCGGTTCAAGCTACCGGCCGGGGACGTGGCCTGGGATGTCGATTTCTTCAAGTCGCACACGGACGGCACCAATTATTTTGCGATGGCCGAGGCAGAGATGCCGGCTGGCATGGTTCAGCCACCCAGCATCCATCCATTGCTGCTGCCGCATTTGCGGTTTGCCGTGCCACGCCAGGACCGCCGGTTCAGCTCGTTTCTGCTAACCGACGAGCACTATGCACGAACCCAGGAAGCCGAGCTGACATCATCGGCGCCGCAGGCCCTCGCCGCGGACTGAGGCCCTCGGCAGCGGCAATCCGACGAGTTCGGCCATGGCCTCCCTTTGCCCGGCCCTCCCATGGCTCGCCATGGCAAGCAGCCGGGTTCTTCAGGCGATCGCCAGGTCGGCGAGGTGGGGTTCGCGCAGGAAGCCGGACATTTCGGCGGTGTAGAACGGGTTCATCACGGCCGAGCGGCCATGTTCGGTCCAATAGTAATTGTGGGCGCGCGGGTCGCTCCACACCTTGGTGCGGTTGCGTTCGTCCACCACCTGGTTGTAGCGCTGGAAGGCTTCCGGCCGGACCTCGATCGTGCGGCCGTTGCCCAGGACCAGCGCCTCCATGCACTGGAGTGCGTACTGGGCGGTTTTCTCGTGGAACGTCGCCACGGGGAGGCCGCCGTTGGTGTTGGGGCCGTAGATCGACCAGAGATTGGGAAAGCCTGGTATCATGCAGCCGAGGTAGGCGCGAGCCCCATCCTTCGCCCACAAATTCTCGAGCGTCTGTCCCCCGCGGCCGGTGATGGTCATGGGATAGAGGTACTCGGTGGCGTGAAAGCCCGTGGCGTAGACAATGACGTCCGCCTCGTGGAGTTTCCCGTCCTTATCCACGACGCCACGCGGCTCGATGCGTTCGATCCCGGCGGTAACCAGGCTGACATTGTCGCGCTTCAGGGCATCGAGCACGCAATAGTCCGGGTCGACCACAACCGCGCGGGCCGACCAGACGGGGTGCGGCGGCGTCATCGCCGCCACGAGCTTCGGATCGTCCAGCTTGCGCTCCAGGAACTCGATGCAGCCGTCGCGGGCCGCCTTGTTGAGCGGGTTGCAGGCGTAGGGATCACTGAAGTTAGGGTCGATCTCTGCGACGTTGGCGATGCGGTCGAGCGAGCAGGTGCGTGCGCGCATGAAGTTCGTGTGGAGCGGCAGGTTGCGGTCTAGCCAGTTGACCTGCGGCGGGAACGGCGAGCGGTAGCCGGGCACCGGGAACAGCCACTGCGGGGTCCGCTGGAACGTGGTGACGTGGGCGGCCTCCAGCGCGATCTCGGGGAGCATCTGGTAGCCGGTGCAGCCTGTGCCGATCACGGCGATTCGCTTGCCCTTCAGGTCGACATCCTGCGGCCACCGCGCCGTGTGCCACGACGCGCCGGCGAAGGTTTCGGCACCGGGAATGTTCGGGATGTTCGGCCGGCTGAGGAAACCGACGGAGGTGATCACCGCGCGCGAGCGGATCGTGCGGGGGCCGTCCGGCCCAACGAGGTCGATCTGCCATTCGCCGGCGGCCTCGTCCCATGTCAGGGACTTGACCTCGGTCTCGAACTGGACGTGCTTGCGCAGGTCGAAATTGTCGGCGACCCAATCGAAATACTTCACGTTCTCCCGCCACTCGCAGAACGGATTGGGATACGGGAAGTCCACACCGAACAGGTGGGTGTAGGAGCGGCTGGGGGTATCGACCCGGGCGCCGGGATAGCGGTTTTCCCACCAGGTTCCGCCGACGCCGGTGTTCTTCTCCAGCACGGTGAACGGGAACCCGGCCTCGCGCAGTCGGAGGGCTGCGTTCAGCCCGCCCATGCCGGCGCCGATGACCGTTACGGTGAAGTCCTTCAGTTTCGCCGGATCGGGCGTTTCCCGCCAGTGCAGCGAGCGCACCGACGGGTCGAGCGCCAGTTCCTCCACGTGGTACTGCCGGTCCTCGCCCTCCATGGTCCGCCCCAGCATCATACCCAGGCTGATCCCAAGCCGTTCGCGCGGACCGATGTCGATCGGGCCCGCACCGCTGTCGCGGTAGGCTTTCAGGAACTCCACGCCCTTGCGCCGGATCAACGCGGCGTCCGCGTCGGTCGCCGGTGCGGAGACGTGGAAGTAGCCGGCCAGCACGGTCTTGACGCCCGTCGCCGCCACTTCCGGATCGCCGGTGAGCTGGTAGAGCAGGCCACGCAGGACCATGGGATCGGCATAGGCGATCGCGTCCTCGATCACCGCATTATCCGCTGCCAGCAGCTCCGGCCGGGAAGATATTTCTTGTTTGATCACGTCCATAGTCGTCCCCCGCATCATTCTTCTGGATCGACATCAGGGGCTTGGGGGCGCGAAGTCAAGGGCAGGGTGATCGGGTGAAGGAAGGAAGGCGAGGGGCTCCGCCCCCTCGACCCCCGCCAAAGGCGAGCCTTTGGAATCCATCCATTTGTTTGGG
>CAINEA010000793.1 GCA_903847525.1 uncultured Acetobacteraceae bacterium
GACCGGACAGGCTACGGGTGATCATTCCCGGCGACGGACCTGCTTCGGAATTCTATTACGATGGTAAGCAGATAATGGCCTATGCGCCGGCGGAGAACCTGGTCGCCGTGGCCGATGCGCCGCCCACGATCGACGGCGCTCTGAAAACGGCCTTTCAGACCGCCGACATCTACTACCCGTTCACCGATCTGCTGGTCGCCGATCCGTACGCGGCGATGACCGATGGCGCGATTCTGGCATTTTATATCGGGCCGTCGGGCACCGTCGGCGGCGTGAAGACCGAGATGGTGGCCTGGGCCAACAAGGACGTGTTCCTGCAGATCTGGATCGGCGTCGATGACAAGCTGCCACGGCGGATCCGGGCGATGTACAGCGGCGACAAGCTGGCATTGCGCCACCAGCTGGACCTGACGGATTGGCAAATCGACGGCGTCATCCCGGCGGAAACCTTCACCTCGGCGAAGGCCAAGGCGGCACAGCCGATGGCATTCCAGCGACCATCCACCCTGACCGTGCCGCAGGGCCTGAAGCCGCTCGGGAACGTGAAACCGCCCAAGGGACCGGGCCAGCCGGCAACCAAATGAATACGCGAAGGCACGCCATGAAAGCGATCGTCATGCTGGTCGCCGCGCTGTTTGCCTGTGTGCTGCGGCCGGACGCCGCTCATGCCTGGGCCAGCGCCAACCGCTGGGGCGGCAGCACATCCCATAGCTGGGGCTCGACCAGCCATACCAATGCGTGGGGCGGCGGTTCGAGCCACACCTACGGCGAGGGCACTGAGCATACCAACATGTACGGCGGCAGCACCGCGCATGGCTGGTACGGCGGGACCTCGCACACGAATGCGTATGGCGGCAGCACCTATGGCGCCTATGGCCAGGGGGCGACGCACACTTACGCCGGTGGCGGCAGCGTCTATCACCCGCCCGGCTATGGTGGCTATGGCGGCTATCCCGCCTATCACGCGCCTGTGGCGGTGCCGTACTACTCGGGCGGGGGGTGTTACGGCTGCGCAGCGGCGGCGGGCGCCATCGTCGGCGCCACCGCGGGGGCGGCGGTGGCATCGGCCAACACTGCCGCGGCCTATTCATCGGGCTACGCCGCCGGTAACGCGGCAGGCTATGCGATGGGCGCCAGCTACGCCAGCCTGCCCGGCGGTTGTGCCTACCAGCCTGGCGTCAACGTCTATAATTGCCGTGGGACATGGTTCCGCCCGGCCTATGGCGCCAATGGCGTATATTACAATGTGGTGCCGGGGCCGTGACACGCGCCTGACCTGATCAAAAACGCCGCAACGATCTTGCAAATGCAAACCGAGGAGAATGATCGTGTCACGCGTTACCTCCGGGCTTCTCGCCGCGCTGATACTGGCCAGTCCGGCCGCCTGCGCGCAGCGGCCCCCTCGAGCAGGAGCCATGCCATGAGAACGGTCATCGTCGCTGCCGCTGCCCTGCTGGCGGCAATTTCTTGGCCCGATCCGGCCGGAGCTTGGTCCACCGCCAACCGATACGGTGGCAGCACGACCCATACCGAGGGGGAAACCAGCCACACCAACGAGTACGGTGGCAGCACGAGCCACGCCTACGGCCAGGGCACCGAGCACACTAACACCTATGGCGGCAGTTCGGCGCATGCGTATGGCGGCGGCTCGGAGCACAACAACGCCTATGGCGGCAGTACGTCCGGCGCCTATGGCCAGGGGGCGACGCATACCTACGCGGGCGGCGGGACGGCGTATCATCCGCCGGGCGGTCCCGCCTATGGCGGCTATCCGGCCTATCACCCGCCAGTCGCGGTGCCGTACTATTCCGCTTCGGGCTGCGCCGGCTGTGCGGCGGCGACCGGAGCCGTCGTCGGTGCGACCGCCGGCATGGCGGTCGGCGCAGCCGCTGCCAGTGCCGCTGCCAGACCCCCCGCGGCCTACGCGGTATTGCCGGCCGGTTGCGCCTACCGGCCCATGCTCCGGGAATACGAGTGCGGGGGCGGCTGGGTCGCGCCGGCGTATGGTGCCACGGGCGTTTACTACCGGCCGGGGCCACCGCCCAGAACCGGCGCGTGAATCGCGCCAATCCGGCTATTGATTTCCGCGCCAGACTTCCCC
>CAINEA010000794.1 GCA_903847525.1 uncultured Acetobacteraceae bacterium
GGATCTCCGGGCGGTTGGTGGCGGCGAGGATGACGATGGCGACGGAGCGGTCGAAGCCGTCCATCTCCGCGAGCAACTGGTTCAGGGTCTGCTCCTTCTCGTCGTGGCCGCCGAGCGCGTTGGCGCCGCGGGCGCGGCCGAGGGCGTCCAGTTCGTCGATGAAGATGATGCAGGGGGCGGATTTGCGCGCCTGTTCGAAGAGGTCGCGCACCCGCGAGGCGCCGACGCCGACGAACATCTCGACGAACTCCGCGCCGTTGGTGGCGAAGAACGGCACGCCGGCCTGGCCGGCGACGGCGCGGGCCAGCAGGGTCTTGCCGGTGCCGGGGGGGCCGACGAGCAGGATGCCGCGCGGGATATGGGCGCCGAGGCGGCCGAACTCCTCCGGACGCTGCAGGAAGTCGACGATTTCGTGCAGTTCGTCCTTCGCCTCATCCACGCCGGCGACATCGTCGAAGGTGACGGTGACGTCGGTTTCGGCGATCAGCTTGGCCTTGGAGCGGCCGATGGAGAGCAAGCCGCCGCCGAAGCCGCCCAGGCCGCCGCCGCCGCCGCCGCCCATCATGCGCGAGGCGAAGATCCACACGCCGACGAACAGCAGCGGCGGCAGCACCCAGGACAGGATCCGTCCCATCGCCGTGTCGGTCGCCACGGCGGAATATTCGACCCCATGCTTGGACAGTTCCTCGGCCAAGTCGCCCTGGACCCGGACGGTGGAGAAGCCGCTTTGCCCGCTCGGCAGCTTTTCGGTCAGTTCACCACGGATCGTGTCGCCGGTGATGGTGACCTTGGCGATCTTGCCGTCAGCGAGATAGCGTTGGAACTGGCTGTAGGGGATTGGTTCGACGCCGGCGACGTTGGAAAACGTCGAGACCAGCGACATGACGATCAGGCCGATCAGCAGCGGCCAGAGCGGGAAATTGAAGGACTGCTTTTGGGGCGGGGGCAAGGACCGTCTCTCTCCCAAGGCGCGGATTGTTCAGTAGACCTTCTGTAGCACGGAACCGTGGATCAGAGCGTTGGCGCCGCCCGTAGCCGCAGGAAGCTCATCACCATCGCCACCAAGGCGAAGCCGGCACCGATCATCAGGGACAACGAGGCGGCCTGGGCCACCCCCTGCACCGTGCCGCCGGTGATCGCCAGCATAAGGGCAACGATCAGGCCGCCGATGGTCTGGCCGGTCAGCCGCGCGGTGGAGAGCATGCCGCTGCCGGCGCCGCTGCGCTCACGCGGGGCGGCACCGATCATGGCGCGGTTGTTGGGCGACTGGAAGAAGCCGAAGCCGATGCCGCAGACCAGCATCCGCCAGGCGACGTCGCTCCAATGCGCGTCGGCGGAAATGCCGGTCAGCAGCAGCATCCCCACCGTGAGCACAGCGAGGCCGCAGCCGCCGAGCAGGCCGGCGGGGTAGCGGTCCGACAGCCGCCCGGCGATGGGGGCGATCAGGATGACCACGGCCGGCCAGGGGGTCATCAGCAGGCCGGTCTCGGTTTGCGACTGGTGGCCGGCGTACTGGAAGTAGAACGGCAGCGAGAGCTGGGCGAGCGTCTGGCAGGCATAGGAGCAGACCGAGGTGATCACGGACAGGGCGAACACCGGCAGGCGGAACAGGTCCACCGGCAGCATGGGGGCGGGCAGCGAAAGCTGGCGGCGGACGAACACGGTGCCGACGACCAGGCCGGTGACGAGCAGGACGAGCGACAAGGCGACGCCTCGGCCATGGCCCAGGCCGTCGATGCCGACGAATACCAGGCCGAAGCTGGCGGCATTGAGCAGGGCGCTGGACAGGTCGAAGCTGTGGCCGGAACGGGGGGTGGCCGGCAGGGAGCGCAGCGCAAGGACGAGGGCGAGGATGCCGAGCGGGACGTTGAAGATAAAAAGCCATTGCCAGGAGGCAACCGCCAGGATGGCCGCCGCCAAGGACGGGCCGGCCGCCGAGGAGGTGGCGACGATCAGCGCGGTCGTGCCGACACCGCGGCCGAGCTGATGGCGCGGGTAGATGTAGCGCACCAGGGCGGTGTTCACGCTCATGATCCCGGCCGCGCCCAGGCCCTGCAGCACCCGCCCGGCCACGAGCAACGGCAGGGTGTCGGCAAGGCCACAGGCGAGCGAACCGGCGCAGAACACCACCAGGCCGAACAGGTAGACCCGCCGGTAGCCGTAGATGTCGCCCAGCGAGGACAGCGGCAGCAGCGAGACCGTTACCGCCAGCTGGTAGGCGTTCACCACCCAGACGGACATCGCGGGACTGACGTCCAAATCGTAGGCGATGGCCGGCAGGGCGATGTTGGCGATGGCCGTCGCCAGAACGGAAATGCAGATGGCGATGGAAAGGGTGGTCATCGCCCGGCGCCGCTCGGCCGGGGGCAGGCCGTCAGTTGGGATCATGCGGAACTCGGTCGGTCATCCGGGAGGCGGCCTTGTCGGTGGGGGTGGTGGCAGCTTGACCGCTCCGGCCTTCGCCAACAAGCTAAGGGCATGAGCGCCATACAGTTTCCGGTTGTCCACGAAGCCACCGTCCTGCCCGAGTGGATCGACTATAACGGGCACATGAACCTTGCCTACTACGTAGTGGTGTTCGATCAGGCGACGGACGTGCTGTACGACAGGCTGGGCATTTGGCTGCCGTATCGGGAGGCCACGGGCCATTCCTGTTTCACGGTGGAGACCCATACGATCTACGAACAGGAAGTGAAGGTTGGCGACCGGCTGCGTGTGCACACACGGCTGCTGGGGGCGGACGGCAAGCGGCTGCATTATTTCCACGAGATGTTCCACGCCGAGGAGGGCTACCGCGCCGCCGTGCAGGAGTTGATGGCGCTGCACGTGGACATGGCGGTGCGGCGCACCGCGCCGTTTCCGCCCGACCGCGCGGCCGTTATCCAGGCGGCGCTGGCAAGCAGCGCCACCCTGCCGGTGCCCAAGGAGGCGGGGCGGCGGATCGCCATGCCGGTAAGGGTCTAAAGCCGTTTACCCTTCCAGGAATTGCTGGGTCCAGGCATCGTAGGTGGCTTCCCGGGTGACCTGCTTCATCAGCGCCGCCGAGGCGATGCCGGTGAGGTCCTTGGGGGCCGTGCCTTCACGCAGGGCTTTCAGCGTGTTGTAGATCGCCTGGACGGCGGCCGAAAACGGCTGGTGGCCCTGCAGCGCGATGCGGACCTTGCGCGATGCGAGGTATTCCTTGTCGGCGAGGTCGCCCTGTAGACCGCCCATCATGATCGGCAGGTGGGTGTGCTCGGAGATCGCGTCGAGCTGGGCTCGGTCCTTCACGCCGACGAGGAAGATCGCGTCGACGCCGGTTTGCGAGTAGGCCTTCACCCGCTCGATCGTGTCGGCGGTGCCGGAGATGGCCGGTGCACTGGTGCGGGCGAAGATGCTCAGGAGGGGGTCCTGCCGGCCGGCGACGGCGGCTCGCATCTTGCCGATGCCTTCGGCGATGGACAGCATCACGGGCTTGGGCTCGTTGAAGGGGCGCGGCAGGTTGGTGTCCTCGATCGAGAGGCCCCCGACGCCGGCGGTTTCCAGTTCCTGCACGGTACGCATGACGTTCAGCGCGTTGCCGTAGCCGTGGTCGGCATCGACCATCAGCGGCAGGTTGCCGGCGCGGTTGATGCGATAGGCCTGGGCGGCGAACTCCGTCAGGGTCATGACGATGATGTCGGGCACGCCGAGAACGGTGAACGAGCCGATCGAGCCGGCGAACATGCCGAGCTCAAATCCCAGATCCTCGGCGATGCGCGCAGAGATCGGGTCATGCACGGAGCCGGGATGGACGCAGATATCACCACTGAGGACGGCACGAAACTTCTGCCGTCGGTCGGTCCAATACATAGATCACTCCCCCACTTGGTATTGTCGGTTCCAGGTGAGGGAGTATGGCATCCAATGAGCCGCGCTGCGAAGGGCGCGGGGAAGCGCGGTTTAGAAGCGGTAGCCGATGCCGGCGCCGATCACGAGCGGATTGAGCGCGGTGTTGGCTTTCACCGGGCCAAGCACGGTGTTGATGTTGGCCGTGGTGTTCAAGAAGATCTGCTTGATATCGAAGTTGGCGAACCAGTGACCGGAGACGTTGTAGTCAAAGCCGGCCTGGATGGCAGCGCCGACATTGTTGGAATAGCTGACCGATGTTACAGTCGGGCCAGACGCCGAAGAACCATAGAAGAAGGTGGCGTTGATACCGGCGCCAAGGTACGGGCTGAACCGCTCCTTCGGCATGAAGTGGTATTGAACGGTCAGTGTCGGCGGCAACACCCAGACGCTACCGACATCGACATTTCCGACAACGGTATCCTTGGCGGAGATGTTATGGCGGGTCGTGGCGGCGATCAGTTCAAAGGCGATATTGTCGGTCAGGAAGTAGGAGAAATCCACTTCCGGCGCGGCCTGCGCGGTGGCGGAAACGTGGCCACCGATGGGCGTGATCGAACTGGACGAGTTAAGCGGAATAACACCAATGGCGCGGACGCGCACCATGAACGTTCCAGCGGCTTTGCCCACCGGCGCGTCTTCGGTCAGGCCAGCGCTGGTGACGGTCGCGTCATCAGCCATCGCCGCACCGCAGACGGCGAGCGCGCTGACTAAGCAAGCGGCGAACAGGGACTTCTTCATAAGGATCTCCTCGGCATTGCATTGGCCGGAAAAACCTTCGGTCGCTCCGTACCGCCGGCATTAGAGAGGATCGATGAAGTGATGAATTTGATTTATGTCAATTCGTATAAAATGATACCGATTTTCCTCGCACAACGTCAAAAACGCCAAGTTACCCTTCGATCGCACCAATCACCGCCCCGCTCATACAGGTTGCTAACGTGCCCGACAGGATGGAGCGCAGCCCGAGTCCGGCAATCTCTGCCCGCCGCTCCGGCACCATCGCCCCCAACCCACCGACCAGGATGCCCAGGCTGCCGAAATTGGCGAATCCACACAGGGCATAGGTCAGGATCAGCCGCGAATGCGGGCTCAGCGCCCCCGCCGGCAACCCCGCCAGGCCAAGATACGCAACGAACTCGTTCAGCACGGTCTTGGTGCCCATCAGCCCGGCTGCCGCGGCACTCTGGTCCCAGGGAATGCCAATCAGCCACATCACCGGACGAAACGGCAGGGCGAACAGCCGCTGCAGCGTCACCGCTGTGCCATCCCAATCCGGCAGCAGGGCCAGCCCCTGGTTCAGCAACGCGACCAGCGCCACCGTCACCAGCAGCATGGCAACGATGCCGGCCAGAATCGGAATACCCTCCAGGGTGCCGCGCACCACCGCGTCCAGCGTGCCGGAGGGCGGGTCCTGCAGCGTGATCCGCGCCTCCGTGTCCGATCCGGGCCCGAACGGCACCATGATCGCAGCGATCGCCAGCCCCGCCGGCGTGCTGATCACCGACGCGGTAAGGATATTGCCCAGCGCATTCGGAATGACCGGTGCCAGGAACGCC
>CAINEA010000795.1 GCA_903847525.1 uncultured Acetobacteraceae bacterium
CATTGACCGCGGCGGTCGAAGATCTGCGCCATATTTGGATGCATGCTGCGAGCCCGGGCCGGATCGTGATCCAGCAGACGGTAATCGATACAACCCTGCCGATCTTCGGTAGCCTTGACAGGATCGTGCCCGCAGCCCCTTCCCGCTTGGTTGCGCAGTTAAATGAACGGATCGCAATGGCTGCGGCAACAGACGGCGTGCTGCTGCTGGACGTCGCGCATGCCGCAGCGAAGGAGGGAACGGCGTTCTGGCACGACCCGGCGCGTTGGCTGCAGGCCAAGCAGGAGATCGCACCGGGCGCGGCCCCTCGGTATGCCGATATGCTCGCACGGCTACTCGCCGCGCAGCGTGGACTTTCCCGGAAATGCCTGGTCCTCGACCTCGACAATACGCTCTGGGGCGGTGTGGTCGGTGATGATGGGCTGGAGGGCATTGTCCTCGGCGAGGGCAGCGGAGCGGGTGAGGCGTTTTTGTCTGTGCAGCGCTATGCCAAATCTCTTCGCGACCGCGGCATACTCCTGGCCGTTTGCTCCAAGAATGACCCTGTGATCGCGGCATCGGCGTTCAAGGACCATCCGGAGATGGTCTTGCGCCAATCCGATATTGGCGCGTTCGTCGCGAACTGGGACGACAAGGCTGCCAACCTGCGTGTGATTGCCGAGCGACTGAACATCGGACTCGATAGCTTGGTGTTTCTTGACGACAACCCGGCAGAGCGTGCGCGGATCCGCCACGACCTCCCGATGGTCGCGGTGCCGGAATTGCCCGACGACGCGGCACTCTATGCCCAGACATTGGCCGCGGCCGGCTATTTCGAGAGTATCGCGTTTACCGATGCCGACCGTGACCGTGCCGGGCAGTATGCCGTTATCGCGCAGCGGGAGGCAGCGCGGCAAAGCGCAGGCAGCATGGAAAGCTATCTGCACAGCTTGGAGATGCGTGTCACGGCGGGACCGTTTGCACCCGCCGACCTGACGAGAGTTACACAGCTTTTCAACAAGACGAACCAGTTCAATACGACGACACGCCGATACACGCTGGACGAAATCTCTCAGGCCGCGAAGGCGAACAATGTTTTGACGTTCCAGTTTCGGCTGGAAGACCGCTTTGGTGACAACGGCCTGGTGAGCACATTGATCCTACGCCCCGTCGATGAGTGTCAGGGGTTGATGGAGTTGGAGAACTGGGTGATGAGTTGCCGCGTGTTCGGTCGAGAACTCGAATATGAGGCGTTTTCGATTGTCGCTGATACGGCCCGTAATCACGGCACACGCACGATTCGTGCGGAGTTCATCCCGACCTCGAAGAACGGCGTTATAAACAACCTGTTTGAAAGCCTGGGTTTCAGTCAAGACTCCGAAACGGGCAAGTGGCTGCTTGAACTTTCGGACTACCAACCGCGGCACACGCATATTACTCGTGTAGGACAATGAAATGACGGATACGGAAATCTTGAATATTTTCACTCGTATCCTGCGAGATCTGCTGGGCGATGAAGGAATCGTGCTTACGGAAGCCACCGAGCGCCCCGACGTTCCGGGATGGGACTCGTTTGCCTATGTCAACTTTATCGTCGCGGCCGAGGGGCAGTTGGGTGTCCGGTTCCGGGTCGCTGACGTTGAATCGTTCCAGACGGTAGGCGATATCGTGGCGGCCGTACAGAAACAAAGTGGTAATCCGGCCTAAGTCAGAATGCTGTTCAATTCCTATGAATTTCTATTGGGCTTCCTGCCACTCAGCCTTGGCATCTTTTACATAACTGGGACGTATTCGCGCGAGCGGGCGATACAATGGCTGATCGCCATTTCGCTCGTGTTTTACGCGTGGTGGCGGCCGGTAAATGTTCTGCTGATTTCGCCATCCATCTTGGTGAACTACGGACTTGCGCGCACGATGCTCAATTTGGGTGAGCGCCGGCCACGGATCAGCAACACACTGCTTTGGGTCGGGATCGCCTTCAACCTCACATTCCTTGGCTACTTCAAATACCTTAATTTCTTCGAGGCCACGCTCAACGACGTACTTGGCGCCAATATGGTGTTGACGGAGCTTATTCTGCCTCTTGGAATTTCGTTCATAACCTTTCAGAAGATCGCCTTCCTGGTAGATGTGCATGCCGGGCGTATCCGAAGCTTTGGACTGCAGGACTACTGCCTGTTTGTGCTGTTTTTCCCGCAACTTATCGCAGGGCCGATCGTGCATTATCGAGAGATGATGCCCCAATTCCAAATGGCAACCTGCCAGTTCAATGGCCGCGATTTCGCTGTCGGCATCACACTATTTTTTATGGGCTTATTCAAGAAGGTCGTTCTGGCCGACGCCGTCGCACCGTATGTCACGAATGTGTTCGCGAGCGCTTCGGGCGGGCAGTCGACTTCGTTCTTATTCGCATGGCTTGGTGCAATCGGCTTCACGCTACAGATTTATTTCGACTTCTCTGGTTATACCGACATGGCTCTCGGTTTGGCGAGGTTCTTTGGCATCAAACTGCCAGTCAATTTCAACTCGCCGTTGAAGGCGACCAACATAATCGATTTCTGGCTTCGATGGCATGTTAGCCTGACACGCTTCTTGACCGCCTATTTGTATAACCCGCTGGTCCTGGCACTGACGCGCAGAAGGGCGGCAGCGGGTAAGCCTGCTTTCAGCGGGCGGAATACCACGCTGGGTGCCTATGTCACGTTGCTGGCCTTGCCAACGGTCTTGACTATGTTCGTCTCTGGCCTGTGGCATGGGGCCGGCTATCAGTTCCTACTGTGGGGGTTGCTTCATGGGCTGTATCTGTCCGTAAACCACGCATGGCGCGTTCTAAGGCCGCGGTTCTGGCAGGGACCGAGTTACCAGCGCCTTATGATGCCGGTGGGGTTTGCCCTTACGTTCACGGCAGTCGTCGCGGCCATGGTTATGTTCCGTGCGAGTACGGTTACCGCCGGTCTCAGGATTTGGCGAGGTATGCTGGGTATGGACGGCATCGCATTGCCGGGCGCCGTTCTACATCGGTTAGGCGGCTTCGGTGATCGGCTGATGACGCATGGCGTGATCGCGTCCGGCGCGAGCGGCAGCGAGTTTGTTGCGTTGGCCGGGTGGACCTTGTTGCTGCTCGCTATCGCCTGGCTCGCGCCGAATACACTACAGATGCTATCGATGTATGAGCCTGCGCTTGGTGTGAAGCCGTTACCCGACCGGTGGGTCGCGTGGCGGCCATCGTCCGGATGGGCTATCGGAATGGCATTCGTTGCAGTCTGCGGGATCCTGTCACTTGGGCGGGTCAGCGCCTTCCTCTATTGGCAATTCTGATGTCGACGTCGCGCTATATTATCGTCTGGACCAGCGCGGTGCTGTTACTGCTGGTCGGTGCCGGGATCTTCAACCTTGCCGTGGATCCGTTCGATGTGTTCGGCGTAAGGCGCATTGACGGCTTCAACGCGACGAAGCCACAGGCCAGCGACCACACATTTTTGGCAAAGTCGCATCAACTCGCGCGCCAACGTCCGGCAACGATCGTGCTGGGGTCGTCGCGGCCCGATATCGCCATCGACCCCTACTCCAAAATCTGGCCCGCAGAATTCATGCCGGTGTTCAATTTCGGTATACCTGGAAATGAGCTATTCGGAATTGGGCGCAACCTGGAACAAGCAGCCGCTACGGGCCGGGTAAAATTTGCGCTTATCTTCCTGGAGGCTGAGGCGATCCTAAGCGCCAACCCGTCCAACCTGCCTTGGACTCCGCCCACTCCGTTCGAAAATGCGCGCGATGCGCTTAAAAGTACTCTGACAATGTCCGCGCTTGGGGCGAGCTTGGCGACGGTGCTGACCCAGCGACAACCGGACAACCCCGACCTCAATGAACGTGGTGCCACGTCAGAGGCCGGTTTTCGCGGGGAAGTGCGGATAGACGGCTATGGGGAGCTCTTTACGCAGAAGAATGACTGGTACCTGACCCAGGCGCGCCAAGCGGCCCGCCGGTGGGTTGGGCAGGAGGAGCAGCTTTTTGGGCCTGAATCGCCTTCATTTCTGAGAGTTCGTGAAATGCTGGGACTCTGTCGATTGCGGAACATAAAGCCGATTCTTATTCTCGCGCCATCACACGCGGATCGACTGGAAACGTTCGCGGCACTTGGCCTGTGGCCCGCGATTGAGACCATCAAACGCGGGCTGGCCTCCCTGGGTGATGAGGCTGAAGTATGGGACTTCATGGGTTATGATCCGCAGACCACGGAAGCTGTGCCAAGGCGTGGCGACTTTGCCGGCCAGGTCCAGTGGTTCTGGGAACCGGCGCATTTTAAGCGAGCGCTGGGAGACCTGATTCTGCGGCGTATATTCGGCGAACCGGGCGATTTCGGTGTGCTGCTTACGCCCGTCACGATAGACGCGCGACTCGCACACGTGAGGGCAGCGCAAGAATCCTACCGGACGATGTACCCGACCATGAGGAAACGGTTGGCGCAGGAGTAAAACTCAGGGGTTGGTTTTTCGGTGCAGGGCTCGCCTGCCCTCGCTGAGCTGCCAGGCGATCAGGCCGGGAATGCCGATAACCAGTTCGCGCAGGCGCTTCAGCATCGACAGCGCGATCGCCATGTCCGGGTGAATACCGAACAGGCCGCACACCACGATCAGCCCGCCTTCCTGCACGCCGAGCGCTCCAGGCACGGCGAAGCCGGCGCTGCGGGCGGCCATGCCGAGGCTTTCGATTACGAAGGCCTCGCCGATACCGGGCTGCTGGCCCATGGCGGTGAGGGCCAGCCAGACCTCAATGGTGCCAAGCGCCCAGGCCAACAGGTGCAAGGATGAGGCTTGCATCAAGGCCCGCGGGTTACGCTGCAGGCGCAGCAACTCGTCGTGCAGGCCCGTTGCGCCGCCGAACGCGAAGGCCGGGAACATGCCGGCCAGCTTGTCAGCCAGCACCTCCACCAGCCGCATCAGGCCGATGCGCTGGGCCAGGATGAAGCCGCCGACGCCCAGCGCGCCGCTCAGCAGCACGCCTCCCACCCAGGGCGCCCAGGATCGGTCGGCGTCGATTGCTGCCAGCACGACGAAGCCGGCAAGGGTGAACAGGAACTGGGTCAGCGCCTCGATCGTAAGGTCGAGTACCGTTCCGGCGGCCGCCAGTACGCCGCGGACCCGGCGATGGGTCAGAAGACGGATGCCGACAAGATTGCCGCCAAGCTGCGCCACCGGCAGCAAAGAGTTCACCGCTTCCCGGATCCAGCGGATGCGCAGGAAACGCGACAGGCTCGGGATGCTCACCTGCAGGGAAATGCGCCAGGCCCACGCGGATATGTAGAGCTGAAAGACCAGCAAGGCGGCCGTGATGGGGATGATCCACGCGGCCTGCATCACCTCCGTCCCAATCGACATTGCGCCGAACCAGGCGACCATCGCGATCACCGCTGCGCCGCCAACGCCGATCGCGGCAATGCCCCAGTTCATCGCAGCGCCTGGCGCGTGCGTTGAGAGATCCGGCCCGGCCGAGGGCGTAGGCTTCCAAGGCCGGCTAAAGCACGGACGCCGCCCCTACACATTCGCAGCCGATCATGCCCAGTCATGCCCAGTCATGCCCGGGGTTTCGCCATTACGCGCCCTGCGTGTCAACCTGCGCCATGACTTTATTGAACCATGCCTATCGCAAGGGGGATAAGCCGTGAATTTGCTTGAGCGTACCATCGAACGTACCGTTGTCGCCGCGCGCTGGCTGCTCGTGGTGTTTTACATCGGCTTGGGCTTTGGCCTCGCGCTGTACGCCGTTTCCTTCATTTGGAAGGTAGCCCACCTCGCCGGCAGCGTGCTTTCCAGCAGCCCCACCGAAATGATCCTGTCCATGCTAGGTCTGATCGATGCGGCCCTGGTCGCAGCCCTGTTGGTCATGGTGATGCTCTCTGGCTACGAAACCTTCGTCAGCCGGATCGAGAACTCCGGCGAGCAGCTTTCCTGGCTCGGCAACCTGGACGCATCCGCGTTGAAGGTGAAGCTTGCCGCGTCCATCATCGCCGTGTCCTCGATCCACCTGCTGCAAGTGTTCCTCAACGTGGAACAATACGACAATGCGAAGATATTCTGGTCGGTGGCCATACATCTGGCCTTTCTTGCTTCTGCCCTGGCGCTGGCGGTACTCGACCGCCTGTCCAAGGGCGGACGCGAGGAAGGCCCCTGACAATCGCAGGCCAGCGCTTGACCGCAAGGCCTTCTGTCCCGCAGGGTCATCAGGTCCGCACCAAGTGGGCGATCGCTGAACCAAGACAGCGATCCGAACCAGCCTGCCAAGCCGACTGAAACAACAATAACAAATGCCCGCGGATCGTTCCTGTTCACTTAGGCCTGTCCGGACGGAAGCAATGGAGGGACAGTGAAGTGACCGATACGCTGGAACGTGAGACCATATTGCAGGTGACGAAACGGCTGCTGCCGTTCATCTTCCTCTGCTATTTCATCTGCCTGATCGACCGCGTGAATTTGAGCTTTGCGGCGCTGACGATGAACAAGGATCTCGGCCTGTCCGCCTATGCCTACAGCCTTGGCGCCAGCATCTTCTTCATTGGCTACTTCGTCTTCGAGATACCATCAAACCTTGCCCTGGAGCGTTTCGGCGCGCGGCTGTGGATCACGCGGATCATGATCACCTGGGGCCTGGTGTCCAGCGGTATGGCGTTCATTCAGGGAGAAACCAGCTTCCTGATTATGCGTTTCCTGCTGGGCCTGGCCGAAGCCGGCTTTTTCCCGGGCATGATCCTGTATTTGACCTTCTGGTTTCCATCCGCGTATCGCGCCCGCGTCATCGCCGGGTTCATGCTCGCGATCCCGTTCACAGGCGTGCTCGGCGGCCCGCTGGCGACCAGCCTGATGGAATTGAATGGCGTCTGGGGCCTGGCCGGTTGGCAATGGATGTTCCTCGTCGAGGGCATCCCCTCCGTCCTGATCGGCTTGCTGGTGCCGTTCTGCATGACCGACCGGCCCGAGAAGGCAAAATGGCTGCGCAATGACCAGCGCGCCTGGCTCGCCGGCGTGCTGAAACGCGAACGCGACACGGTCGAGACGATGCACAGCAAGGTCAGCCTGTGGCAGGCCTTTATCGACCCCCGCGTGCTGGCACTGTGTCTGGTCTATTTCGGCATCGGTACCGCGACATACGGTTTCGTCTATTTCCTGCCGCAGGTCGTGAAGGGGTTCGGCCTTTCCAATCTGCAAACCGGCTTCGTCTCAGCCATTCCTGACGTGTTCGGCGTGCTGGGTATGTTGATTTGGGGGCATTTTTCCGATCGCCAGACCGATCGCCGCTGGAGCGTAATGGCGGCGCTGTTCGTATGCGGCACCGGCCTTGTGGGCATTGGCATGTTCGGCAGTTCCGGCTGGTCCTTGATCGCGATGGCGATGGTTTCGGTCGGCATCAATGCGTCCCGCCCGCTATTCTGGGCGCTGCCCACCACCTTCCTGACCGGCACCGCGGCGGCCGGAGCGATTGCCCTGATCAACTCGGTCGGCAATCTCGGCGGGATTGTCGGCCCGGTTATGCTCGGCTGGGTGAAGGACACGACCAACAGCTTCTCCGGCGGCTTCTATTTCCTGGCATTCTGGGCCTTTCTGGCCGGAATCGCCGTGGTTGCGGCATTGCGGGCACCAAAGCGCGTGATACCTTCGTTCGGTGCCCCGGCTGAATAAGGGTACCGAGCAAGAGCGCCAGCAGGGGAAACCGGCATGACCGACACCACGATCCGCGATATCCGCACCACACTGATCCGGACGCCATGGCCGGACACGCCGGACCTTCATCGCCTGCCTTTCAGGGGACAGCGGGACCTAGTCGTGGTGGAGATCGAAACCGCTTCGGGCATCGTCGGCATGGGGTATCTGCACATCCTCATGTCTCCCGTGCTGCGCACGATAGGCACCTGCATCGAGGAGGCGATCAAGCCGCTGATCATGGGGCGCGATGCGACCGATGTGGAAGCGATCTGGCGCGATCTGTGGCGTGCGACGCTGACCTCGGGGCGCGGCGGCATCACCACGATGGCGATGTCGGCAATCGATATCGCGCTGTGGGACATCGTCGGCAAGGCGGCAAACATGCCGTTGCACCGGCTATGGGGGCATTACCGGTCCGAGATCCCGATCTACGGCAGCGGCTGCTTCCGCCAGTTGGGCGGCGACGGGATGATCGAGAAGGCGCAGAACTTCGTCTCGCGCGGCTTCAAGGCGATCAAGATGCAGGTGGCGCATGTGCATGATTTGAAGACCGACCTGTCCAATGTGCGGCGGATGCGCGAGGCGCTGGGTCCGGACATCGACATCATGATCGACGTGAACATGGGCTGGACCGCCGATGTGGCGATCCAGATGGGGCGGAAGTTCGAGGAGTTCGACATCTACTGGCTGGAAGAACCGGTGATCGCCGATGATTTCGCCGGCTATATGCGGGTGGCCGAGGCGCTGGATATGCGCGTGGTGGGGGGCGAGACCCACTTCACCCGGTACGATCTGCGGCCGTTCTTCGAGAACCCGTGCTGCCCGATCCTCCAGCCAGATCCGATGCGCGGCGGCCTGACCGAACTGCGCAAGATCGCCGTGCTGGCCGATACCTGGGGCATGCAGATGGCGCCGCATCTGTTTCCGGAACTGAACGTGCAGGTGATGGCATCGATCCCCAACGGGATCTGGGCCGAGCATATGGGGCTGCTGGACGATCTATGGGTAGACCCGCCGGAGATCGCCAACGGGATGATCACCGCACCGGAACGGCCCGGGCATGGGCTGGTGTTCAAGGCGGACGCGGTGCGCGAATTCCGGATTTAACGGATATGGGCAGGGGCCTGAGGCCCCTGCCCGTTCCTTCTCCGAATCAGATACGCCCGGCGCGAACCAGCTTGCCGGGACGGGCTCCGGTTTCATTGCCGTTCTCGAAGATCGGCACACCGGAAACGATCGTTGCCTTGTAACCATCGACGCGCTGCACGAGGCGCTTACCGCCGGCGGGCAGATCGTTCAGCAGTTCCGGGTGGTGCAGGCGCAGCGTTTCATAGTTGATCACGTTCACGTCGGCCTTCTTGCCCGGCTGCAGGCGGCCGCGATCGGTGAAGCCGAAGAAGTCGGCAGTTTCACTGGTCTGGCGCTTGACAATCCATTCCAGCGGGAAGCGTGGGCCACGGGTACGGTCGCGGACCCAGTGGGTGAGCATGAAGCTCGGCATCGAGCTGTCGCAGATCTGGGCGCAATGGGCGCCACCGTCGCCGAGGCCGACCAGGGTGGCGGGGTCGGCCAGCATCTGGCGGACCACCTCGTGGTCGCCGTGCACGTAGTTGGTGATCGGGAAGTACAGCATCCGCGTGCCGTCTTCGCCGGTCAGGTAGTCGTAGCAGAACTCGGCCGGGGTCTGGTTGGTGCGGCCGGCCATCGCCTCGATGCTGCGATCGGCGGTGGGTTCGTACTCCGGCGGATCGCCGAGCGGGTATTGCCGGTCGAACCGGCTGCAGATGAAGCGCTGCAGCGGGGTCATAATCTCGAACAGCTTGGGGTCGTTGTCCTCGTTCAGGATCTGCGCGCGGATGGCGGGATCGCGCAGCTTGGCCAGGCGTTCAGCGTTCCGCAGCTTGCTGAGCGCGTGGAAGGTGGGTTTCGGGGTGAACGGGTTCAGCGAGGTGGTCAGGCCGAGGATCAGGCCGACCGGGCGGCAGGCGACCTGCGCGGTGATCGAGGCGCCTTCGGCGCGGGCCTTGTGCACGCCGCCCATCAGGCGCTTCCAGCGATCCGGATCGGTGGAGCGGTCGGTCAGCAGGAACCAGAGCGGCCGGCCGGTGGCGCGGTACTGGCTGGTCATCCAGGCGAATTCGTCCGCCTCGTCCTCAAAATCGGACAGCATGCCGAAGGCGCCGGCCCCGACCTTGCCAAGCGCGGCGCCGATGCCGAGCAGTTCCTTGTTCTCGGAATAGCGGCCGGGCACCTGTTCGCCCGCCATGGTTCGGTGGTTCTCAGTACGCGAAGTGGTGAAGCCGAACGCGCCGGCCTGCAGGCCTTCCAGCGCGAGATCGTGCATCTTCGAGATGTCTTCGTCCGTGGCGATCTGGTGCTTCAGCGCCCGCTCGCCCATCACGAACACCCGCAGCGGGTGATGCGGGATCTGCGCCGCGACGTCGATCGTGCGGGGCATCTGTTCCAGCACGTTCATGAAATCGGGGAAGCTCTCCCAGTCCCATTTGAGGCCTTCGGCCAGGGCGATGCCGGGGATGTCCTCGACGCCTTCCATCAGGTCGATCAGCGCTTCGTGGTGTTCCTTGCGGACCGGGGCGAAGCCGACGCCGCAATTGCCGAACAGGATGGTGGTGGCGCCGTGCCAGGACGAGGGGGCGAGCACCGGATCCCAGGTCGCCTGGCCGTCGTAATGGGTGTGGATGTCGACCCAGCCGGGGGTGACCAGATGGCCGGTAGCGTCGATGTCACGCCGTGCCGGGCCAGCCTTGCCGCCGACGGAGACGATCTTGTCGCCATCGATGGCGACGTCGCCGGTGAAGGCCGGACGGCCGGTGCCGTCCACAATGGTACCGCCGCGGATGACAATGTCATGCATCGCGTGAACTCTCCTTTTGGGTGGGAAGCCAGGATGGTCGATCGGGCCAAGCGTGCTCTGGGGTAAGTTTCCACCTATTCCGGCCGGTAGCACAAGGTACCAGCTAGCCAAGTCTCCTGGGACCGGCAAGGATGCTGCCAGCGGTCCGGGCAAAGCAGGGCCAAGGGGGAGAAAAACCATGACGACATTCGTATTGATCCACGGTGCCTATCAGGGCGGCTGGGTTTGGCAGCCCGTGGCGGCACGGCTGCGTGCTGCGGGGCATCTGGTCTATGCGCCGAGCCTGGATGGCTGCGCGGAGCGCGCCCACGCGGTGCGCCCGGGTATCGACAATGCCACCCACGGCAACGAGATCGCCGAGTTGCTGCACTACGAGGACCTGGAGGACGTGGTGATGGTCGGCACCAGTTGTGGCGGCATGGTGATGACGGCGGCCGCGGAGAAGGCGCGTGACCGGATCGGGCGGCTGGTGTTCGCCGATGCGCTGGCGCTGATGGATGGCGAGAGCCTGGCCGATATCGTCAAGCGCCCGGCGGCGATCACGACGGAACTGACCACCGGCGTGGCACAGGACGACGTGAAGGGCCGGCTGTTCAAGGATCTGGATCCGGCGCTGCGGGACTGGGCGGCGGAGCGGATCACGATGCACCCGATCGCGGCGATGCGCGATCCGATGGTGCTGAAGAGCTTCTGGCAGCAAAAATGGAAGGCGACCGTTATCTGGTGCCGCCAGAGCGTCAATCCGCCGGTCGCGCACCAGAAGCGGGCCGCGGAGGCGCTGTCGGCTTCCTGGCATGAAATCGACACTGGGCATTATCCGATGCTGAGCACGCCGGACGATCTGACGCGGATTATTCTGGCGTAGCTGCCGAATCCAGGATCGCGATGCAGGTGTTTTTCCTGGAATGGAAGCGTGCGCTATGAGCTAGGCTCTGCCCGGCCGCGCGACGACAACGCGCGGCTGGATTTGCGTAAAGGAGCGAGTGGTGCACGGGAATATTGCGGGCCATGGTCGGTAAGCGCGTCTCAGCCCATGCGCCAAAGCGCCGGTTTGCCGCAATGTCCATGGGGGCGCTGGGTGTCGTCTATGGCGATATCGGCACGTCGCCGCTGTATGCGCTGAACCAGATCTTCTTCGGCCGGGCCAATCTGCCCCCCACTCCGTCCAACGTGCTCGGCGGAATTTCGCTGGTGATCTGGGCGCTGACGATCATCGTCGCGATCAAATACGCGCTGCTGGTGCTGCGCGCGCAGAATGACGGCGAGGGCGGCGTCTTTGCTCTCTATGGATTGCTGCACGAATACCGCAGGCGCGGCATGCTTGCCCTGCTGATGTCGCTGATGCTCGGCGCCGGATTGCTGTTCGGCGACGGCTTCATCACTCCAGCGATCAGCGTGCTGTCGGCGGTGGAAGGGCTGGGGGTGGCGACGCCTTCTCTGTCGAGCCTCATCATTCCGATCACGGTGGTATTGCTGACGGCGCTGTTCGCGGTGCAATTCAAGGGCACCGCCGGCATCGGCAGCGTATTCGGGCCGATCCTGCTGATCTGGTTCATCGTCATCGGCGGGCTGGGCATGGCGCAGATCGTCAGGCAGCCGGCGATTCTGGCAGCGTTCAACCCGCTCTATGGACTGCGGTTTCTATGGGACGCGGGCGGTTATGCAGCGCTGCTGATCATGAGCGCACTGATGCTCGTGGTTACCGGTGGAGAGGCGATGTATGCCGATCTGGGACATTTCGGCGCGGCCCCCATCCGGATGAGTTGGTTCGGCGTGGTCTATCCTGCGCTGCTGCTGAACTATCTTGGCCAGGGAGCCTATCTTTACTCCGGTGCGCCTGTCGTCGGCGACAATCTGTTCTTCAGCCTGGTACCGCGGGAATGGCTCTATCCCATGGTGCTGCTGGCTACCGTGGCGACGATCATCGCGTCCCAGGCATTGATCTCCGGCGCGTTTACCCTGGCCGCCCAGGCGACGCGGCTGGGTCTGTTTCCGCGGCTGACCATCCGCCACACCCATCATGCCCATGCCGGGCAGGTCTATTTGCCGTTCATCAACTGGGGACTCTATGTCGGCTGCATCCTGCTGGTGCTGCTGTTCGGCTCCAGCGACGCACTCGGCGCGGCCTATGGCCTGGCCGTGTCCGGCGTGATGGTGATCACGTCGCTGGCGATGATCCCAGTTTCGCGCCTTTCATGGGGCTGGGGGAAAGGGCGGATCTTGGCGGTGTGGGGGGTGCTGACGGCGGTGAATGCGGCGTTCCTGCTCGCGAGTTCGCTCAAGTTCTTCGAGGGTGGCTTCGTGCCGCTGACGATGGGTGTCCTGGTGTTCCTGGTGATGATCACCTGGCGTTGGGGCCGCAAGGCGACATTCGCAGCCTATTCCGCGAAACCGGCGATGACGTTGGCGGAGGTGGTCAGCCTGCATCGCGCATCGGGTCAATTCATCGAGCGCAACGCCATCGTGATGTCCACCAAGCCGCTGCGTCTGCCGACGGACCGTGCACCGGCACTGATGGGACTAATTTGGGAGCGTTCCGGTATGCTGCCGCGCAACCTGATCTTCGTGGAGGTTACGCATCGCAAGGTGCCCTACATCCACGACAACCGCTATCAGGTGACGGTATTCGACCGCAATCCGGCCGGCGGCAGCATCATCGGGGTGGAGTTGCAGTTCGGCTTCATGGAGGAGCCGAACGTGGAGCGCGCACTGACAGATTTGGCACGCCACCACGAGATCGACCTACCCGCCCAGCACCACCACTGGATTTTTCATGTGCTGCTGGAGCATCTGCTGCCCTCGCGAAATATGCGGCTGATCGGTCGGTTACGCCTGAGGCTGTTCAGCCTTCTGCGGCGGATGTCACAGACCGCGTATGGCTATTATGGCCTCGGCGACAATGTTCAGCTCTCGGCTGAGATCATGCCGGTGCGGGTGCGTTAGCGGCGTGGCGGCCTTGCGATAGTACCAACAGCTACGAAGGCAAATCCCACAACGGCTCCAACCGGTCCGGGGGATCGACGGGGCAGGTCGTCGGCGCGCCGCCGATGCGCGCGCGTTTTCTCCGGCCGCCTCATCGGGTCGGGAGCCCCTACCGGCGGACAATGGGGTCAGATCGGGTTCGCGCCCAAGCGTGTGAAGGGCTTTGGGTTGGCTTTTGATGGAATGCGAAAGGCATTTCATCCCGCGCTTGCTACACTATCGGCGTGCGCCCCTTCCCCGCGACTCCGTCCGCATTCCGGTCCGCATGAGGCCGTCCCGTTCCGCTCCGGTGCGATTGCGCACGATCGCCCGCCAGCCGTCCCCGGACGGCGGCTTTCTGGCATCGCCGGCGCGCAACCTGATCGTCGGCCTGATCTACATGGCTATGGTGATGGCAGTGGCTACTGCCTGCTATGTCGGTGTCGGCTGGAGCCTCGGAGACGCGCTGTACATGGTGATCATCACCGTCTACACAGTCGGCTTCAACGAGGTGCACCCGATCGACACCGTTCTGCTGCGGACGATTACGCTGTCCACCATCGTGATGGGCTGCACCGGGGTGATCTTCCTGACGGGTGCGCTGGTGCAGTTCATCACCCTCAACCAGATCGACCAGATCGTGGGGCTTAAACGCATGAACAATCAGATCGATAAGTTATCGGGCCACGTCATCATCTGCGGTTTCGGCCGCATCGGCGTAATGCTGGCCCAAGAGTTGGATGCCGGTGGCGCCAACTTCGTCGTTCTGGATCAGGAGGATGCGAAGGTCGAGCAGGCGCGCGGCCTGGGGTATCTCTGCATTCAGGCGGATGCGACCGATGAGGCCGCGCTGCGCAGCGCCGGCGTCGGCCGCGCGCGCACGCTGGCGACGGTGCTGCCGAACGACGCTGCCAACGTGTTCATCACCCTGAGCGGGCGCAGCCTGAATCCGGAACTGGAAATCATCGCCCGCGGAGAGGCATCCAGCACCGAGAGCAAGCTGCTGCAGGCCGGCGCCAACAAGGTGGTGCAGCCGACGCATATCGGCGCGGAACGGATCGCCGAACTGATCCTTTACCGGCACACCGCCAATCAGATCCGCGGCACCGAGACGATGCGCAACTTCGAGAAGACGCTTATCATGCTGGGGTTGGATATGGACGTGGTTACCGCTGCTCCAGACAGTTCCGCCATCGGCCAGACCATCGCGGAACTAGAGCACGAAGGCGGCGGTGCCTTCTTTATCGTTCAGCTCAACCGGCGCGACGGAGCGGTGATCAGCCAGCCCGAACCCGGGACGCGGATCGGGCCTGGTGACGGGCTGGTGCTGATCGGGCGCACGCTTGGGGACCGGAGGTTGTTTGAGCCGCCCGCCAGGAAGTAGCCGCGTGTTCCCCTGCTACGACCACAACTCCCGCATCGGTTCCAATTGGTCCGGTGCATCGAAAGGGCAGACCAGCAGCGCGTCGTCCACGCCCATGTCCGCGAGGCGCTTGAGGCGTTCGCGCGCCTCGGCCGGGGGGCAATACAGCGAGATCTTGGCGCGTTGGGCCATCGGATTGGGGGCCGGCTCCGGGCGCAAATCCGTAAAGATGTTGGCGAGCACGACGCGTTTGCCGCCGGCCTGGCGGTACATGTCGATGCCGATCTTGAAATCGTCCCATTCGGAATAGATGCCAGAGCCGATCCAGCCCTGGAGGTGATGCGCGGCGAGGTTGATCCAGCGCGGGCTGCGCCAGGCGCCGAGCAGAACCTGCGGGCCGCCGTCGGTGCCCGGCCATACCGTCAGGGCGGGGCCGTAGACCCCCTCCCCGGCCCAGACCTTGCGCATCACTTCCAGGTAGGCGGGCAGCGTCTTGAAGCGCTTGTCGTAGTCGGCTTCCACCGCATCGAAATCCGCCTGGGTGGAGCCGCTGCCGACGCCGAAGCGCAGGCGCCCGCCGGAGAGCAGGTTCAGCGTTTGCACCCGGTGGGCGTGTTCCACCGGATGGCGCAGCGGGATCTGCACCACGCAGGTGCCGAGTTCGATGCGTTTGGTTTCACCGCAGAGCGCGCCGAGCAGGATCAACGGATCCAATGTCGGGCGGCCGCGGCCGAACGCGTCCGTCACCCAAAGGCCATCGAAACCCAGCGCCTCCACCCGACGGCCGAATTCGACAATGCCGTCGATCACCGCACGCGGATCGGTCGATTTGAGTGGATGCGGGATCGTGACGATGCCGAGTTTCATGGCGGTTTCCCCAGGTTGCTTATGGTTGGTTGTTTCTGGAATGATCGGCCGGCCTCAGGCCGGCAGCAGGTCCACGCTGACATCCAGAGTATGGCGGCCGCCGCCGAGGATGACGCCGCGCACCGGGCTGACATCGCCATAGTCCCGCCCCCAGCCCAGCACCACGTGCTCATCCTGCACGATCAGGTTGTTCGTCGGGTCCACGTCCACCCAGCCATGCCGCGGACCGAGCCAGCAACCCACCCAGGCATGCGACTGGTCGGCGCCGCGACGGCGCGTCATGCCAGGCGGCGGTACGGTGCGGATATAGCCCGATACGTAGCGCGCCGGCAGGCCGAGGCTGCGCAAGCCAGAGATCATAAGATGTGAGAAATCCTGGCAGACCCCGGCCCGTTGGGCCAGCACCCGGCCCACCGGTGTGGCGATCGTTGTGACGCCGGGCTGGAATTTGAAGTCGCGGCGGATGCGGTCCAGCAGATCGTTCAGCCCGGCCAGGATCGGCCGGCGCGGCGGAAAGGACAGCGCGACATAGGCGGCCACTTCCCGGTCATTCGATACCATCGGGCTCGGGAAGGTGAATTCCGCCGCCTGCCATTGCTGCGGGCCACCATTGCGCGCGGTCGCCACCTCCTCCCACGGGGGAGTGCTGGCTGGATCGGGCGGGTGGGGAAAACTTACGTCCACCTCGGCATCCAGCGTGACGGAGAAACTCGGGTGCGGCAGGTCGAGGAACAGCCAGCTGACGCAGTTGCCGAAATGATCGACCCCGTCGGATTGCCGCCCGGCGATCGGGTCGGCGATGATGGCGCTGGAAATCACCCGCTGGTACGGCAGCACACGTGGCAGCAGACGCACCATATGGCACGCCAGATCCACCGGCTCGGCATAGGCGAAAATTGTCGTGTGGCGAACGCGAAACTTCATCCGATCTACGCCGCGCCGCGGAACGACAGGGCTTCCTCGCCCATGCCGAGCGTCTGCGCCACCGGCAGCAGCGCGAAATAATGCCGGGTCACCCGGTCCGAGAGGGCGCCAATGCCGGCGCTGAGTTCATGCAGGATCTTCGGCAGCTCGGAAGCGGCCACGGACTGGTCGGCGGCCTCGGCTACGCGCGTGACCATCGCCTGGGTCTCGTCCAGCAGCGCCGCGGCAACGCCGGACAGCAGGCTGTCACCCCGACCGGCGATCTGGTCCAACAGGTGGCCGATGGCGGTCAGCTGGAATGCCAGGCCGCGCGGATTGCCGTCGTCGGCCAGCACGAGATCCAGCACCGGGGCCGGCTGCAGCACGGTCAGATAGCGGGTGCGGTAGGTGATCAGGGAATCGCACAGCTCCAGCACCAGCCGCAGCGCCGGTTCCACCCGGGCGGGGGGGTGTTCCAGCGCGAAACCAACCTGCGAGGAGATCGCCTGGGCCCGCTCCATCCGGCGTCCAAGCTCTAGGAACATCCAGCCGCCGCCGCGAACCATGTTCTCGGCCGCAAGCCCAGCGACGGAGGCGCAGAAGCGCAGGACCTCCACCATCACATGCGACACCGCATCCAGGCTGTGATTCACCCGCCGTGAGTCCGCACGGATCTGGCGCAAGGAGTTGGTGAAGGCGCCATACATGTCGCCGGTCAGCCGATCGCGCACGAGTTCGGTCAGATGCGCCACGCTGCTGACCAAATGCGCGATCGATCCCGAGTCACGCCCGGCCTCCCGCAGGCTCGCCAACAACGCCTCCGACAATACCGAGCCGCCGGCGGCGACCGTTACCGCCTCCGAAGGGATCAGATCGGCCTGCGCCAGGCTGCGCGACAAAGCCTCCAGTTCGACCATCTCACGGGGGACGACCGCGCCGCGCGACAATCGGGCGATCGTTGCCCGAACGAGCCGGGCCGAGCCTTCCAGGCGCTCCACATAGCGGCCGAGCCAGAACAGATTGTCCGCGACGCGGCTCGGCAGGTCGCCGGTGGTCCGGCGAATGGCGACCGGCATCACCGGCATCGACGGCGGCCCGACGATGCTGGCCCGCTCGTCATGCAGCACCCAGACATCCTTGGACAGCCCCTCGCCCGGCAGCGCGCCGCAGAGCTTCTCGTCGTCATCCATCACCCGCGCCAGGCCACCCTCCATGGCCTGCCAGGACTGGCCGTCGAATACCAAATAGATCCGCAACACCACGGGACGCGGCACCAGGCCGTTCGGGCCGGCACATGGTGCGACGGACGGGGCCAGGGCGGTGGTTGCGGCGTAGCGCCAGGGCTCGCGGACGATGTCGTCCAGCAGCGCGCGCCGCGCCTCGGTGGTCAGCCGGGCCGGTTCGATGGCCGGGGTGCGGCCATTGGCGGCCTCGCGGATCAGCCAGCGTTCCGGACTGCGCCAGACCATTTCCTGCGCCTGTGTCTCGCCCAGCCACAAGGTCGGCACGCTGGCGATCTTCAACGGCTCGCCCAGCAGCCGCATGGCCAGGGCCGGCAGCCACGCGGCCAGGGCCGGAGCCTCCATCGCGCCGGAGCCCGGGTCGTTACTAATGCGCACCGTGCCGCTCCGCGCCGCGTCCATCAGGCCGGGCACGCCGATCAGGCTGCCGGCATCGAGTTCCAGCGGATCCAGCATGTGCGCATCCATCCGGCGCAGCAGCACGTCCACCGGCTGAAGCCCCTTCAGGGTCTTGAGGAACACCGCGCCGCCGCGCACGGTCAGATCCCCGCCTTCGACCAGCGCGCAGGACAGCTCCCGGGATAGCATCATGTGCTCGAACCAATGCAGGCTACCGGTACCCGGCGTCAGCAGGGCGATGCCGGGACCGATCGGCGCCGGGGGGGCGCCGCTACCGGTTGGATAGGCGCCCTGGTACTGGGTCTGAAACTGACCGGGGGATTGTTGCTGATACTGGTCTTGTCGCTGCGTCTTCTGGAAGCGGCCGGTATAGGCGCGTTCCTGGCCCATGCGCTGAAGGGCGGTCTGCCAGATCTCGAAGAACGGCCGCAACTCGCGCACCTGCATGCCGCCGAACGCTTCGGGTATGACCTGCGCCAGCACCCGGCGGTTTTCCCGCGCATAGGCGATGCCCGCGGCGCCGGAGGTGCGGTCCGCCAGCACCCGCCAGGCGCCGTCCGGCCCACGCACGAGATCGGCGGCGTAGAAATCCAGAAACCGGCGCCCCGGCCGTCCCTGGCCCTGCATATGGCATGGCCGCAGGAAGGCCTCGTTGGCATAGACCACGGCCGGCGGCAGGATGCCGTCGGCCAGCAGCGACTGGTCGGAGTAAAGATCCTGCAGCACCGCTTCCAGCAGTTCCGCGCGCTGCGCCAGACCGGCTGCCAGGGCGGCGAACTCGTTGGCCATGATCGGCAGCGGCAACGGATCGCAGCGCCAGGATTGTTTGCCGCTGCCGGGCAGAATGCCAGTGACGCCTTCGTTGTCGAACGCGACATCCAGGCGCCTGGCCTGCTCGGCCAGGCCGCCTTCCCCCAGTCCGGAGAAGGCGCTCAGCAACTGACGCCAATGCGGCCGCAGGCCGCCTTGGCCGTCCACCATTTCGTCGATGCCCGTCGGCAGCATGGGCGGCAGGTTTGGTATGTTGTTCACACTGTAGTTTGGCTCAAGCGAAGCATCGTGGGTAGCCCAAAGAGACGCCGTGCCAAGACGTTACGAGAAGCGGCGGAGATCGAGTGTGCGCGGATGTTCCTTGCCGACCGCCAAACGCGGCTCCGGCATCGGGCCCGGCGTATGGCCGATCGGGAAGAAACGGCCGCGTCTGCGTGCCTCGGCCGAGTTGGCATTCACCGGCACCCGCTCGTCGCTGAGGCCGCCGGGA
>CAINEA010000796.1 GCA_903847525.1 uncultured Acetobacteraceae bacterium
GCCGTTCTGCGTCACGGTGGAACCTATGACGCCACCGCGGTGAAGGCGGCCTGATCGAGATCGGCCGAACGCGCTGGCCCGCGCGGGCGGTTGAAGATGTCTGTGGGTGGTGAAAGCGAGATGGCCTGACAGTCAAACCGGCGTGCTGGAACCCTGGTTCAAAAAATGGCGCACTGACGCCGCGACTTTTATGAGGACCAGAACGCGCGGATCTCCATCTTGGCCGGGGCAATGCCCACAGGCCGGATACGTTGATGCAGACTGGCAAAGGTCATATCGCAGAAACTGCTTGCGGACGGGGCGGGCCATACGTTTTTAAAAGTCTCCTGCGCGGCACCATCCTTCTTCGGATGAAACGGACGAGGCTGCAAACGCGTCATCTCCAACTTACCAAGCCATTTGGCAACCGTTCGCTTGTGCACATACACAGCATACCGCTGCGCCACCTTGTCGCGCAGATCGATACACCGCCACCGCACCACCTCGTCGGTAGCAGGGCCTGGTCCATTGAGAACAAGCGCGCGCAGCTCAGCCATCTCGGCCTCGGTCAACACAGGCGCCGGCCCCGCGCTGACCCGTGAGATCAGACCAGCCACGCCGTCGGCATTATAGCGATGCACCCAGTCGCGCAGCGTCTGCCGATCCATACCGTTCATTTGCGCCGCATCGGTGCGCGAATGGCCTTCCAACACCAACGCCAGCGCAAGCAGCCGACATACAACCTGGCCACCTTTAGGCCGAAAGCATCGCGGAACAGGCCGCGCAGCCGCTCATAGGACAGTGCCTGAAAGCTCTTGAGATAAATCGCCAGCGCGTGAATGCGCGGGCCAAACGGCGTCGCCGTCGCGATGGCGGGTGCTGGGGCCTTCGCCTCGAGGCCGCACGCCGCGCAGCGGCAGGCGAAACGACGATGGCGAACCACGTGAGGCTTCACCGGCGGTATCTCGATCTCGTCGTATTCGCCGATCAGATCCATGTCGGCGTTCGCGGAAAACGCTCCGCCGCAGCGCTGGCACACGTGAGGTCTAAACATAATTGCGATATTGCCGAATTGCTGGCAATTATGTTTACATTGCGCTCGATGTAGTGTAGTGTAGTGTAGTCAGATGGAGAGAGTTGAGCCAGATATGAACAAGACATCGCCCGTGAGCGTTCGGCTACACCCGGAACTCAGTGAGCAGGTGACGGCTATTGCCGCCGCGCTCGATCGGCCGAAATCCTGGGTCATCGAACAGGCCGTCAAGGATTACGTTGCCCTCCAAGCGTGGCAGCTTGCCGCCATCGGCGAAGGGATTAGAGCGGCCGACGAAGGTCGTCTTGTGGCGCATGAGGATGTGGTTGCGTGGGTGAAGTCGTGGGACGGACCTGACGAGCTGCCTACGCCTAAATGCGGATAGTCTGGACTGAGCCCGCCCTCCGCGATCTGAGCGCCGCGCGTGCCTATATCGCTCTCGATAAACCCTCGGCGGCTGACAGCCAGGTCGAGCACATACTGACGGCCGTGACGGGTCTGGTCCGGTTTCCAGAAAGTGGCCGGCCAGGGCGAAGGGCAGGGACCCGCGAACTGGTTGTCGGTAGGACCCCCTATATTGTCCCGTATCGGGTTCGTGGTGACGCAATTGAAATTTTGCGCGTGCTGCATGGTCGGCAACGCTGGCCGGATGCTTTCTGATCTTCCACAGATTTCGGTGTTCACAGAAATACGGATTCACAGCACCCTATAAAACGTCGCGCCCAGCGGCACAGCGCTGCGAGCTTGCGCTGGCATCCCGGCCAACGCCCGTGGCACAGACGCCACTTCGCACGCTCCAGTCCGCGAACCGACTCGGTGGCCAGGTGTGCGTCGGTCGCGCCGAAGCCGCGGGCCACCTGCAGGGCGTGCTCGAAACGCACCGCGCCGTGCCACCAATCCAGCACGACCGTGGCGTTCGGCAGCGCTTCGCGTTGCAGCCGC
>CAINEA010000797.1 GCA_903847525.1 uncultured Acetobacteraceae bacterium
CGGCCCCCAGTTGAAGGCATGCGGCGCGGCGTAGGATGTGCCGTCGACTACAATCGTCAGGCCCTCGGGAATCGTGGTGATCGTGGTCTGCGTGGGCACGAATCCGTAGGTGCGCGAAATGCCGTCGATGTCGCCGGCGGAGAGGCCGACGCGCTGACCGATGGGGATGCCGGGAGGAACGGTCTCCAGGCTGCTGTTGCCATCCAGACTAAACGCCTCGTTCGAATAGTGCATGACGGAGCCGTAATCGTAGTAGCCCTGGTCGCGCGAGTTGGTCAGTTGCTGAAACTGCGAGTAGTCGTAGCTGTCGATGTTTTCAAACAAAACGGTGAGCCAGCCATCGCGATCCTTGCGGCTTTGTTCGTGCTGCAGGCCGAAGGTATGGCCGATTTCGTGGATCACTGCGGCGGCCTCGCAATTGGTTCCGAGTACGATGGTCTGCTGTCCACCGGTCATGCCGAGGCTGGAGGCGCAGCCACCATCGGACGAGACTTGAAACTGGACATAGTTGCTCTGTCCCGTACGCGGCAGGATCTTCAAGGGAGTCTTGGTGTTCCAGTGGCTGACGGCGTCCAGCACGCGTTGCTGATTGGGCAGGCTGGCGGAGATGGTGTAGTAGAGCGTTGCATCCGGCCACAGCCGGGGCGCGGTGCCCAGTCCCAGATAGATTGAGGCGGAGCGGGGGAGTGGTGCCTTGGAATCCGCCGCAGCGGCTTCGATTTCGGCCACCGTGCCCAGGATGATGTCGCCTTCTGCGACTGCGAGGTCGCCGCTCGCTGTATAACGAACCGACTGTCCGTTGAGCACGGCGGTGCGTACAGGCGGCCGGGATTGGGCGGAGGCCGCACAGGCCAGTAGGCACAAGGCCAGTATCGGTTTCGAAATCCAGCGCATACTCGTTGGACGCGAGTCTTGGGGTATCCGTTTCGTCGCGTCGTTCACTAGTATGTAAAATCCCATACCGGAGGATCGGCAGGATGGCTGGCGGGCGTTAAGGCTTTTCGACGGGCAAACCCGCTTCGTTCCAAGCGCGCCATCCGCCGTCGAGCGAAATCACGTTTTCGTAGCCCATTTTTTGTAAGGTGTCCGCGGCCAAGGCGCTGCGGAAACCGCCGCCGCAATAGAGGATGAGGGTGGTCGATTTGTCCGGGACTTTGGTCTCGATATCGCGCTCAATGACGCCTTTGCTGATGTGCATTGCGCCTTGGGCGTGGGCGGCTTGCCACTCGAGGTCTTCGCGGGTGTCGACCAGGATGTGTGTTTCGCCGGACATCTTTTGATACTCGACGATGTCGATTTCGCGGACGCGGGATTTTGCGTCGTTCACGATGGCCAGGAAGCCGGGACTGTGGGCTTTGTGCGGGATGCTCATGGGGCTCCTTTAGTGCGCGACGCGGCGGATCTTTGCGCCGGCGGCATTGAGTTTCGATTCGATTTTGTCATAGCCGCGATCGATGTGATAGACGCGGTCGATTTCGGTTTCGCCTTCGGCGGCGAGGGCGGCTAGGACCAGTGACGCGCTGGCGCGCAGATCGCTGGCGATGACTTGCGCTCCGGTCAAACGGGTGGGTCCGGC
>CAINEA010000798.1 GCA_903847525.1 uncultured Acetobacteraceae bacterium
CCGGGCGTCCGCCGTCTCTGATCACCTGGGACAGCCTGGCGCGCCAGGCGGCGAAGGCGCAGGGCCGGCATGAGAAGCTGCGCCTGATCCGCCCGCGTTCGATCATCTATGCCGTGGCGATGCTGGTCGCGCTGACGGCGATGGGGATCGCCTTCTTCACCCGCTCGACCGTCGAACTATCCGTGGAACGCGACCGGGCGCCGCTGTTCGTCCGGCTGGCAGATGGTTCGATCCGAAACGGGTATACCGTGCGTGTCGTCAACAAGACGGCCAAACCGGTGGATTTCGAGCTCATGGTGGATGGTTTGCCCGGCGCGAAGCTGGCCGTGGCCGATGCTCCCATGGGGTCCGGCGAACAGTTGACCCTGCCGGTCGGGACGGATGCGGTCGGGGTCTATCGCATCCTGCTCACGGCGCCGGTCGGATTGCAGACCGGTGCATCCAAGGACGTCGATTTCGTGCTGACCGATCCCACGACAAAGGCACATACGCGCTATCATTCTGCTTTCAGGGGGCCATGAGCGATGGACGGCAGCACCTTCGGACTGCGTCGCACGGAACCTGTCGGGCCACAGGGGCGGTCCGCCTGGCGGCTGTTTCCCTGGGTCCTGGCCGGGACCATGGGCATCGTGATCGCGGTGAATGTCGTGCTCGTCGTCACCGCGCTGCGCAGCTTCCCCGGCGCTGCCGCGGGCAATGGGTTCGCGCTGTCCAACGCGTATAATCAGGTGCTGGCCGACGAGATAAAGCAGGAAGCTTTGGGCTGGTCCGTACTGCTTGGTTTGGACGACACACAGCGGCCGACGCTGACGTTGACCGATCGCGACGGTCACCCGCTCGACGGGACCGACGTGGATGCAAATGCGGCCCGGCCGATCGGGCCGCCGCAGACAACGCCGCTCGCGATGCACGCGGTGAACGGCGGACTCTATCTATCGGATATCACCCTGGCGCGCGGGCAGTGGGACCTGACGCTGCAGGTAAGGCGGGGCGATGACGTGCTGCGCGCGGTACGCCGCCTGATCGTGCGGTGAACGCGCTGACCCCGGCCGAGTTTGCCGGGAGCGAGGGGCTCTCCGCCGATACGGTCTGCGCGCACTGCGGCCTGCCTTCCGGCGCGGGACGGCGGTTCTGCTGTTCGGGCTGCGAGGCAGCCAATGAAACCATCCGCGGCCTGGGCCTGGGGCGATACTATGAGCAGCGGCTGCTCGATCCCGCCGCGCGCGCGCCCCGGCCCGAGGCGGCCGACCGGCTGGATCTCGGCCGCTACATAGTCGCACATGCGGACGGAACCTGTGAACTCGCTTTGGCCGTCGATGGCCTGCAATGCGGCGCCTGTGTCTGGTTGATCGAGAATGTCCTGGGGCGCGACGGTGCCGTGGCGCAGGCTCGGGTGAACATGACCTCGCGGCGGCTGCGGCTGGTCTGGCGCGGTGCGGAAAGCGAGGCCACCCGGCTGATCGGCCTGGTGGAGCGTCTGGGATACCGGCTGATCCCGTTCGATGCCGCCGCGCTGGCCGCCGGACAGGACCGCACCGGGCGGGTTCTGCTGCGGGCGTTGGCGGTGGCTGGGTTCGCCGCGGGCAACGTGATGCTGCTGTCGATCGGTGTCTGGGCCGGGCTCGTCCAGGGCATGGGTCCTGCAACGCGGGAGTTGATGCATTTCGTCTCCGCGCTGATCGCGCTGCCGGCGATCGCCTATGCCGGGATGCCGTTCTTCGCGTCGGCGTTCGCCGCCCTGCGGCAGTTGCGGACAAACATGGACGTGCCGATCAGCGTGGGCGTTATCCTGGTTACCGGCATCAGCGTGCAGCAGAGCTTCGCCGGCGGCGCCCACACCTATTTCGACAGCGCCGTGACGCTGCTGTTCTTCTTGCTGATCGGCCGCTATCTGGATCACCTGGCCCGCGGGCGGGCGCGGGTGGTGGCGGAGCAATTGCTGACCTTGCGTGTACGCGATGTGGCGGTGCTGGCCGATGACGGCAGCACGGCGCGGCGGGCGCAGGAAGCGGTGGCGCCGGGCGAACGTATCCTGGTCGGGCCCGGGGAGCGCGTGGGCGCGGACGGCGTCGTGGAGCGTGGCGCATCCCCTCTGGATGCCAGCCTGATCACCGGGGAGAGCCTGCCCGTCCCTGCCGAGCCGGGAAGTGCGGTATTCGCCGGCAGTCTGAACATGGGCGAGGCGCTGGTGGTGCGGGTAACGGCCACGGGGCAGTCCACGCTGCTGGCCGAATGCGTACGGCTGATCGAAGCCGCGGAGGCGCGCCGCGGACGTTACGTGGTGCTCGCCGACCGGGTGGCGCGCCGCTACGCGCCGGCGGTCCATCTGTGCGCGCTGCTGACATTCCTGGGCTGGGTTTTCATCGGCGGTGCAACGGCCGGCGCGGCCCTGCTGACGGCGAGCGCGGTGCTGATCATCACGTGCCCCTGCGCCCTGGCACTGGCGGTGCCGGCGGTGCAGGTGATCGCGACCTCGCGCCTGCTGCGCGGTGGCGTGTTGCTGAAATCGGGCACCGCGCTGGAGCGGCTAGCCGAGGCGAATGTCGTGGTGTTCGACAAGACCGGCACGCTCACCGAGCCGACATTGGGCCTGATCGAGACCCCGGGAATGGACCGCGGAGCGTTGCGCGTCGCCGCCTCCCTCGCCGCGTCCAGCCGCCACCCCCTGGCGCGCGCGATACTGGCGGCAACCGGTCCCGTGCGCGCCGCTGAGGGCGTGCGCGACCATCCGGGCCAGGGGCTGAGCCTACCCGTCGAGGGGGGCGAGATCCGGCTCGGCAGCCGGGCCTTCTGCGGCCCGACCAGCGATGCCGATCAGGAGCCAACCACCGGACCCGAGGTCTGCCTGACGCGCCCGGGGCATGAGGCCGCCTGTTTCCGGTTTGCCGAACGTCTGCGGGAAGATGCGGCCGCCACGGTCTGGGCGCTGCGGGAAATCGGGCTGGAGGTGCGCCTGCTGTCGGGCGACCGGCAACCGGCCGTGGCGCGGATGGCCGGGCTGGCAGGGATTTCGGACTGGCGCGCGGAATGTTCGCCGGTGGAGAAGGTGGCCGTAATCGAGGCGCTGCGGGCCGGGGGGCGACATGTTCTGATGGTCGGCGACGGATTGAACGACGGCCCGTCGCTGGCGGCCGCCAGCGTGTCCGCCGCCCCGGCCAGCGCGGCCGATGTCAGCCAGACCGTCGCCGATGTGGTATTTCAGGGCGACAGGCTGGCGCCGGTGGCCGAGGCCATCCAGATGGCGCACCGCGCGCGGACGGCAATGCGGCAGAACCTGGCCCTGTCGATCGGCTATAACGCGCTGCTGGTGCCGCTGGCGATGGCCGGTTTCGTCACCCCCTGGCTGGCCGCGGCGGCGATGTCGAGTTCATCGCTGATCGTGATGCTGAACAGCCTGCGTCTGAAGGGCGGCGCACGATGAACGTGATCCTGTACCTGATCCTGGCCAGCCTCGTAATGGGCGCGGGAGGCCTCACGCTGTTTCTGTGGTCGATGCGGTCCGGCCAGTACGAGGATCTCGACGGCGCGGCCCAGCGCATCCTGTTCGACGACGAACCGCCCAAATGATGCAACGAGGCTAACCCGAGCCAGATCGGCTTCAGCCGGCGACTTCCCGGCAAAGATGCATCGTCATCGGCTTCAACGTCATGACCGGCTCGTTGTCCTGGTTCAGCACTTCGACGAATGACCGGATCAGCCCGCGGTCGGGCTTGGAGCGGGAACGCCTGGCTTCCAGCACCGTGATCCGAAGGCGCAGCCGGTCGCCAGGGCGAACCGGGCGAACCCAGCGCAATTCATCGAGGCCGGGAGAGGCGAGGCCGCCCTTGGGAAGATAGTGATCGGCGAACATCCGCATCATCAGGGAGCCGGTATGCCAGCCACTGGCGATCAGGCCGCCGAACGCACCCTTGGCTGCCGCATCTGGATCGGTGTGCATGTCCTGTGGATCGAACCGGTGCGCGAAGTCGAGGATATCCGCCTCGGCAACGGTACGCTCGCCGAACTCGAACACGCCGCCTTCCGGGTAGTCCTCGAAATAGCGGTTGTCCGGCGGAGGCAGACTGGCGGCGCTGGAAGGCATGGTCGGGCATC
>CAINEA010000799.1 GCA_903847525.1 uncultured Acetobacteraceae bacterium
ATGAGTTCGTCTATCGAAAGATGGCTGAGGGCAGCGTGATCCACCAACTCCTTCGAATCTGGAACCAAACCCTTAGTCAAATGGATTCTGCGCAGCACAAGGATAACACCGGACCCGCGAAGCTTGCTGGCGCGAACCGATCACCCCCGGGGAACCTGGGCAGTTACCATAATTTTTGATAACGGGTTTTCGCCAGGCCGGCCGGCGGTTGGGCCAGACTCCGCTGCGTCTGCTAAGTGGAGCACACTCGGATGGCGGGATCGGGGATCGTTTGGGGGTGGCGCCGAATGGAAACGTTGCTGGCAAGTAGATACTGGAGCGCGTCCTGGGCGTGGGGCCTGCCGATGATCCTCGCGGCAGTGCTGTTTCACGTCAGCGGCCTTTGGCTGTTCACCGTGCTCGCATCCCACGTCGAATGCCGCTGGGCGAACCTGAACAGGTCCTATCCGATGTTCGTGCTGGTGCTGGCGGCGACGGTGCTGCTGGTCACGATCATGCATGGGCTGGAGGCGGCGGCCTGGGCCGTGGCCTATGTTGCGCTGGGGGCGTTGCCCGACTTTCCCTCGGCCATTCTGTTCTCGTTGAACGCGATGACGACCTATGGCCATGACAATATCTCCCTGGAGTATCACTGGAAGCTGCTCGGCGCGCTGGAGGCGCTGAACGGCATGCTGCTGTTCGGCCTGACGACGGCGTTCTTGTTCGCCGTGGCGCAGCGTGTATGGCCGGTCACCCACGGCCATGACCGCCCGGTTCCACGCCATCGCGACGGTTGAGACGTTGGGCATCCACCTGCGGCACGGTTTTCGCATTATAACGACCTATGTGGCCGATCCAGCAGACGTCCGGCGCGATGAAAATTCGTCGTTCTTGCAACGTCGTGCTAGCCTGTTTCAATCCGTCTTGAAGGTTTCTCATGTCGATCCACGTCGCGCTGACCCATAAGACCTCCTATAACTACGATCGCCTCGTTCAACTGGGTCCGCAGACCATCCGGCTCCGCCCGGCGCCGCATGCACGCACGGAAATCCTGTCCTATTCGCTGAAGGTCGAACCCCAGCCGCACTTCCTGAACTGGTTGCAGGACCCGCAGGGCAATTTCATGGCCCGGGTGGTCTTCCCCGAACGGGTCTCGCATTTTTCCGTCACGGTGGACCTCGTCGCCGATATGGCGACGATCAATCCTTTCGACTTCTTCCTGGAGCCGGAGGCCGAAACCTGGCCGTTCGAATACGACCATATTCTGGATCAGGAACTCGCCCCCTTTCGCAAGCTGGAAAAGCCCGGCCCGCTGCTGCAGGCGCTGATCGCCGGCGTCCCGCGTGAGGAGATCCGCAACGTCGACAAGCTCGTCGAGCTCAACCGCCTGATCAATAGCCGTGTTGCCTACATCGTACGCATGGAACCCGGCGTCTGGTCGCCGGAAAAGACGCTGACCGAGGCGAAAGGCTCCTGCCGCGATTCCGCCTGGCTGCTGGTGCATCTGCTGCGTCATCTCGGCTACGCCGCGCGCTTCGTCTCCGGCTACCTGATCCAGCTCGTCGGCGACGTGAAGCCGCTGGAGGGGCCGGAAGGCCCGACCGAGGATTTCACCGATCTGCACGCCTGGGCCGAGGTGTACCTGCCCGGCGCCGGTTGGGTCGGGCTCGACGCCACGTCCGGCCTGATGACCGGCGAGGGCCATATCCCGCTGGCCGCAAGCCCCGATCCCGGCTCCGCCTCGCCGATCACCGGCCTCGTCGAGGAGGCCGAGGTCGAGTTCGAGTTCGAAATGTCGGTCACGCGCATCAGCGAAACCCCGCGCGTCACCAAGCCCTACACCAAGCAGCAATGGCAGGACATCCTGGCCACCGGCTCGCGCGTGGACCGCGCCCTGACCACTGGGGACGTGCGCCTGACCCTGGGTGGCGAGCCGACCTTCGTTGCCGCGACAGACCAGGATGCGGCGGAATGGAACACCGACGCGCTCGGCCCGACCAAGCGTGCCTATGCCGGCCGGTTGATCCGCCGATTGGCCAAACTCTGGTCCCCGGGCTCGGCGCTGCAATACGCCATGGGCAAGCAATATCCCGGCGAACCGCTGCCGCGCTGGGCGCTGTATTCGCACTGGCGCGCCGATGGCGAGCCGGTCTGGGCCGACCCCGGCCTGCTGGCCTCCGATGACGACAAGGACACCGCCGGCGCCACCGACGCGGAGAAATTCTGCCAAAGCCTCGCCGAACGGCTGCAGGTGGATCCCTCGCTGGTCCTGCCGGCGCACGAGGACATCCACTATTACCTGTGGAAGGAACACCGCCTGCCGGCCAATGTCGTGGTCGAGGACAACAAGCTCGCCAATCCTCTGGAACGCGCCCGCATGGCGCGGATCTTCCAGCAGGGCCTCGCCAAGCCCGTCGGCAGCGTGCTGCCGCTGCGCCGGGTGATCGATGACGGCGTACGCCGCTGGCAATCCGGCAAATGGGTGTTCCGCGACGGCGTGATGTTCCTGGTCCCCGGCGACAGCCCGATCGGCTTTCGCCTGCCGCTGGAGACTCTGCCCTGGGCCGATCCGGATTTCGTCGAGCATGAATTCGAAACCGACCCGTTCGCGCCGCGCGCGCCGTTCCCGCCCGCCCAGCAATTCCGCCGCGTGATGCACGAAGCGGAACCCGGCCCCGGTGTCGAACGCTTTCGCCCGGTGCCCCAGGAAATTCCCGTCATCGGCCCGAAGAACAAGCGCGGCGCCGTGGACACGGTCCGCACCGCGCTGACGGTGGAAGCCCGCGACGGCGTTATCCATGTGTTCTATCCGCCGCTCTACGCCGCCGAGGATTGGCTGGCGCTGACCGCCGCGATCGAACAGACCGCCGCCGAAATGGGCCGCAAGGTGATCCTGGAAGGCTACCTGGCCCCCAGCGACCCGCGCCTGCTGCATTTCTCCGTCACTCCCGATCCCGGCGTGATCGAGGTCAACATCCACCCGACCACCAGCTGGGCCGAGCAGGTCAAGCGCACCGAGCAGCTATACGAGGAAGCCCGCCAGATCGGCCTGGCGTCGGAGAAGTTCCTGGTCGACGGCAGCCATGTCGGCACCGGCGGCGGCAACCATGTGGTCATGGGCGCCAACGACCCGGCCGACAGCCCGTTCCTGCGCCGCCCGGACCTGCTGAAATCGCTGCTGGGCTTCTGGCACAACCATCCCAGCCTGTCCTACATGTTCAGCGGCCTGTTCATCGGCCCGACCAGCCAGCATCCGCGCATCGACGAGGCCCGCCAGGACAGCACCAACGAGCTGGAGATCGCGTTCTCCCAGATCCGCCCGTTCCAGCAGACCCCGCCCTGGATGGTCGATCGGATGTTCCGCAACATCCTTTGCGACATGACCGGCAACACCCATCGGACCGAGTTTTGCATCGACAAGATGTACTCGCCCGACAGCTCCGGCGGACGGCGTGGCCTGGTCGAGTTCCGCGCCTTCGAAATGCCGCCGCATGCCGAGATGTCCCTCGCGCAGATGCTGCTGGTCCGATCCGCGGTCGCTGCGTTCTGGCAGACGCCGTTTGAGCGCGAGCTGGTGCGCTGGGGCACCCGCCTTCACGACGAGTTCATGCTGCCGCACTACGCCGAGCAGGATTTCAACGACCTGTTGGCGGAACTCGCCCAGTTCGGCTTCAAGCTCGACCCGGACTGGTTCGCTCCGCATGCCGAATTCCGCTTCCCGAAGATTGGCGAGGTCACGGTACGCGACTCGGTCATCGAACTGCGTCACGCGCTCGAACCCTGGCACGTCCTCGGTGAGGAACAGGCGATGGGCGGCACCGCCCGCTATGTCGACAGCTCCGCCGAACGGGTGCAGGTGAAGGTTTCCGGCTGGGTGGACGAACGCTACGTGCTGGCCTGCAACGGCGTCGGCGTGCCGCTGCAGCCGACCGAGACGCAGGGGCAATATGTCGCCGGCGTGCGTTTCAAGGCCTGGGCGCCGTTCAGCGCGCTGCACCCGACCGTGCCGATCCAGGCCCCGCTGGTGTTCGATGTCTACGACAAATGGACCGGGCGCAGCCTGGGCGGCATGACGCA
>CAINEA010000800.1 GCA_903847525.1 uncultured Acetobacteraceae bacterium
CGTGGATGGCGGCGGCGATTTCGGCGGGCTTGTCGAGCTCGGCCAGATGCCCGGCGCCGGTGATGATTTTGGTTTCGGCTTTGCCGCTGATCCGCTTGGCGAAGCGTTCGGCGTAGCTGCGGGGCATGATCCGGTCGTGCTCGCCCCAGATCAGCAGGGTCGGCGCGGTAATCAGTCCCAGGCGCTTTTCGATCCGCGTATTGCCCAGAGGCCAGAAGATACGAGCTGCGGCCTCACTGGCGCGGGTCTGCTCGATCGGCCATTCGATGGAGTTGGCGCTTTCCGGCATCGCCTTTAAAGTGGCATAGATTTCTGGGTCATGCGTCATCAGCCCGGGCACAGCATCCCCGCGTTGGGCCCAGGGATCGGTCGGTGGGTCCGCCTCGTCGAACATGCCGAACGGCGCGATCACGGCCAGCCGGCGCACAGCGCTCGGCCAGATCGCTGCGACCTCCAGCGCCATGGCCGCACCGACCGAACTGCCGGCCAGGTCCGCGTCGATCAGTTCGGACTTTACCAGGGTCTGATGTACCGCGAGCACCCAATCCAGATGGTTGTCCAGCGCCGTGTGGCCGCGGTCGCCGCCGGGGAAGCCGGGCAGGGAAGGGACAATCACCGTGCGGGTTTCGGCCAGCCGGTCCAGAAATGGCACCCAGCGCGGCAGGCCGCCGAAGCCGGCTAGAAAACCGATCTTGGGGCCGGTTCCCTTGCGCCAGACGCGCGTCGGGAAGCCGTTGATACCAACGGTGAGCGTTTCGGGTTCGGTCACGATCTACTCCGGGCTGTTCGAATGGCTGGCGGCGGGAGTGGGTTCATTCGCCAAAAATGTTGAATTTCTATGCCCCGCGTGGCTGTTTCCCTCCGCCTTGCCTACTCGCTAGTATTGGAGTCATGGTTTCGGTACGTCAATCGAGCCAGCCGCCATTTTGCGGTGTGGAACAGGCCGACAACGTGCCTGAACGGAATGAACGAGGGATCTGAGACTTATGGACGCGCACGATACCGGCTGGCTGAGAGCGAGCACCGACCATGTGGCCACCGCACGCGCGTTGGTGCCCCTACTGGAATCCGCCGGGCCGCAGATCGATGCGACCAACGAACTCCCCTCGGAAATCGTCGATGCGATGCATGCGGCCGGTATGTTCCGCCTGCTGTTGCCCCGATCGATCGGCGGCGCCGAGATCGATCCCGTCACTTATGTGCAGTGTGTGGAAGCCATCGCCAGCGGCGACGGCGCGACTGCCTGGTGCATGAACCAGGGCTCCGGCTGCTCGATGTCGGCGGCCTATATGGAACCGGAATGGGCCGCGCATGTCTTCGCTGACCGGCGCGCCGTGCTGGCCTGGGGCCAGGGCCCGGGCGCGAAGGCCATCCGCACCGAGGGTGGCTGGCGTGTCACCGGCGTGTGGACCTTCGCCAGCGGCAGCCGCCACAGCACCTGGCTCGGCGGCCACTGCCCGACGTTCGAGTCGGACGGCACCCCGATCAAGCGCCAGGACGGCAGGCCCTGGGATGCCACGATGCTGTTCCGCCGCGAGGATGCGGTGATCACCGATACCTGGGACGTAATGGGCCTGCGCGGCACTGGCAGCGATACCTATGCCGTCACCGATATGTTCATCCCAGCTCAGCTCAGCCTGACCCGCGACATGGAGTCGGAACGCCGGCATCCCAGCCTGCTATATCGCTTCTCCACGATGAATATCTACGCCGCCGGCTTCGCCGCGGTGGCCATGGGCCTGGCCCAGGGCACGCTGGACGCCTTCATCAAACTCGCCAGGGAAAAGACCCCGGCGCTGACCCAGTCCACCCTGAGCAGCAGCCAAGTGGTGCAGTACCAACTGGCCTACAACAAGGCCAAGCTGAACGCCGCCCGGCTTCAGGTGCTGAAGGCCCTGGCCGATGCCCAGGAAGCCCTAACGACGGCAACCGCGTTGACCTTGGAACACCGCGCCGCGATCCGCGTGGCCTCGACCTTCGCCATCCACCAGTCCCGCGAAGTGGTCGATTTCGCCTACCACGAGGCCGGCGCGACCGCGATCTTCAAAAGCAACCCGTTCGAACGCCGATTTCGCGACGTCCACACGGTCTGTCAACAGGTGCAGGGCCGCTCCAGCCATTTTGAAACGGTGGGCCAATACTATCTCGGCGTCCCGTTCAGCGAGCGTTGGCTGTAGGAAGATTGGAGCTCTGCCCCAAACCTCGGCAGGGCCCTACCCTACACCCGTGAGGGGAGTCGTCCCCTCAACCCCATGGACTGGTTTGTTGGAAACAGGGACGAACCGTCGTTGCCGTTGGAAGGCTACGTCACGGGCCTGTTCCCAACAATCCAATTTAAGTGGGTTACGGGAACAAGTTCCCTTGCTGGGTGAAGGGTCAGAGCCCCTTCTGGGGTCTGGAGCGAAGCCCCAGCCTTCCTTCAGGCCGCGGTGAGCGCCGCAACGCCGGGAAGGGTCTTACCCTCGAGCCATTCCAGGAAAGCGCCGCCGGCGGTGGAGACGTAGCTCATTTGGTCGATGACGCCGGCGTGGCGCAGTGCGGAGACGGTATCGCCGCCGCCGGCGACGCTGCGCAGTTGTCCCGCCTTTGTGGCGGCC
>CAINEA010000801.1 GCA_903847525.1 uncultured Acetobacteraceae bacterium
ACCGACATCAGCTATTCAGCAATCATCAGTTTTGCGTGCGGGCTAATGCTGGTTAAATCCGTCCACACGGCCTAGGTAGGCGGTTTCTTGGACGTCCTGGCTGCGGCCTATCTTCACCCGTCATACTTATGCCAAATCCGCCCCTCCCGCTCGATCAACCAGCCAGTCAGCGTAGCAACCATTAAGATCATTTCGCTATAATCGCTCCTCCTGCGTTAGCCTGCCACCGTGCTCAGTCTGGTCAAGGACGCTTGCGCGCCGCAAGCGCGGTCGCCTTCGGCGATCCTGGACCAGCCCTGTGCGCGGTGTCCGGTTGGCGGCAGGTCGGGGCGAAGGAACAGGCGCTTTCGGTCGAACCAAGGAACAATCCTTGGCGGTGTCGATGTCTCCTATGCGGCGAAGGCGGTTCGGTTCTTCTCCCAGGGTGTGCCGCGCGCGACGATGGCGTTGGCGAAGATCAGCAATTTTCGTGCACATGCCACCAACGCGCTTTTCGGGCTCTTGCCGCGGCTGATCAGGCGTTGATAGAGCGCCTGCAATTGCGGGTTCCAGAAAAACGCCCCGGGCAAGGCCGCGATATACAGCGATCGGCGCAGCCGGGCACGCCCGCCACCGATATGCGTCTTCCCCTTGAACTTGCCGCTTTCGTGCACGAACGGCGCCAGGCCCGCCAGCGACGCCGCTTCCTCTCGGCTGACCTGCCCCAGTCCCGGCATGCGCACAATCAGGCTCAGGGCCGTGCGCTCGCCAATGCTGGGAATGCTCAGAACCAGAGTGTAGCGCGTGGCCAGATCGTCGTGCTGCCACAGCGCGTCACGCAAGCGGCTCATCTCCCGCAGACGTCGTATTTCCAGACGCTTGATGTCGGCATCGACATTTTTCCGCAGCCTTGCCTCACCGATATGCTCCAGCCGGGTTTTGAAACGGGCGATGTCTTCCTCGATCTGCTCGATATAGGTCAAGTGATCGCCCAACGCATCGAACCGCGGATCGGGCGTCATTTTGTTGCAGGCATCGATCTGGTGCGTGCAAGTGGCGATCAGTGCCGCATCCAGCCGATCCGACTTGGCCCGCCGCAACATAACCCTGGCGAACGCCTTGATCTGCAGCGGTTGAAGCAGCACGACTGTGAAGCCGGTCTTTTGCAGATGGCGCAAGGCTCCTCGTTTATAGCCCCCGGTCGCTTCAATCCCGGCGCGTCCGACCCCGGCCTGCTTCAACCAGACTGCGAGCCGTTTCCAGCCGGCAGCATTGTTCTCGACCGTCAGGCCCCCTGCCTGTCCATGAATGGCGATGTCGAGTTTGTCTTTTGAGGTGTCAATTCCGGCGGTGACTATGGTAGTTTCAGCCATCTTCATTGCCCCTTCCTTGTCAAACGAACCTCGCGTTCTGGCAACCATACGGGTTCAGTGAAGAGGCTGGCGCGGTCCAGCTACGCTGCGGCCCGAAACGGCCAAGGGTGTAACCGACCCGACGCCAGCCACCCTGTCCTGGGCGGCAACCCAGGACAGGGCGCTCCTTGCGGAACGGGCCGATTATAGCGGATGGCGCTATTACAATGGTGCCAATGCCGCTTGGCATCACCGGAGGGATTCACCAAAGAAAGCGGTTCGATGATGTGCTACCCCTACGCGCGCCGCTAGAGCGACATTGCGCGAAAGTACTTCTCCCCCAACGAGTAAGGATTATTTGGCACGACTTTGCTAGGCCGTGTGGACGGATTTAACCAGCATTAGCCCGCACGCAAAACTGATGATTGCTGAATAGCTGATGTCGGTTTTCTCGCAGCGGAGGGCCACGCGTTTGAAGCGTTTGAGCTTTCCGATTGCCTGTTCGATGCGCGC
>CAINEA010000802.1 GCA_903847525.1 uncultured Acetobacteraceae bacterium
CGACCCGAAGACGCTGATCGCGGAACTCCGGCTGGCGTGAGGTGTCGCTGGCTACCTGGGCTGTAACCTGAACGTTCGGAATGATCCGCATCGCGTCGGGATTGACCTCGCCGCCCGATGCACTGGAATCGAGCCCGCCGAGTAGCGGATTTCCGCCAGTGCGCGCAGATCCCGTAGGTGTGCCGCCCCCGCTGTTAAGCCCGCCTGCCGTACCCGCAATGCCGCCTGCCTGTCCGCCGCCACCCGCACCGTTGAGCCCGCCGCCGGAGCCGCCGAACCCGCCGCCACCGGCTGAACCGGATTGGCCGAACCCGCCACCGCTACCACCGCCTGCGCCTCCGCTGCCGCCGAAGGCACCTCCGCCACCTGCTCCGCCCATCGTGGTCTGCGAGCCCAGCCCGGGTGCGGTCTGGCCCGGGCCGCTGCTGGGCTGCGCGGTGACATCGTTCGGCGTGAAGGCTCGCTGCAGCACATACGCGACATCGTTGGTGTGGCTGTTCTGCAGATATACGACATGCCAACTGCGCACGGTTCGCCCGCGCGCGCGTTCGACCAATGAATAAACCCGGCGTGCTTCATCGACATAGTGCTGCTGGCTGGAAGCCACGAGCACCGCGTTCGCTCGCTCCATCGGCACGACGCGCACGAGGCCGGCGAGGGCACCGCCGGACTGGGCGCGCAAGGCATCCTGCAGGGCGCTCGCGAAATCCTTCACGCTGCCCGTGCTGACCGGCAACAAGGCATAAGACTGTCCGGCGAGAACATTGGTATCGAACGCGCGCACCAGGGTCAGCAGTACCTCACGTGTTGCCGGCTCACCGTCGATCAGCAAGGCGTTGCGCACCGACGCCGCGATGATTTTTCCGCCGTTAGCGACGAATGGCTGCAGCACCTTCGCCAGATCTTCCGCCGATGCGTATTGCAGCGGGACCAGGATGCCGCCAGTGGTGGCGTCGGTGCCGGTGCCGCCGGCCGCAATCGTCGCACCGGCAGCCGCGGCCGGAACCACGCGATAGAGTGTGCCGGACCGAACCAGCGCTGCGCCGCTCTGTGCCAGCAGGGATTGCAAGGTCGGTAGCAATTGGGCCTGGGTCAGCGGCCGTACGGTGCGCAGCGTCGCCGTGCCGTGCACCGCCGGATCTACGGTGTAGTTAACACGCAGGATGTTGCCGAGGATTTGCGCCGCCACGTCGCGGATGTCGGTATCCTCGAAATCGAGTGATATGTCGCCCGAACTCGCCGTACCATTGCCAAAAACGCCGCCCAGACTTTCACCCGGACTTGAACCGCTGCCTTCGGTACCGGGCGGGGAGCCGTTCGAGGTCTGCACCGGCGCGGACGGCTGAAGCGTACCAATCCGGCCATCCACCCGGCGGGCCGCGGAACCCACCGCATCGGCACCTCGCGGCAGCGGCGCCAGTTCCCCCAGCACCGGTTCTGGCGGAGCCTCGCAGGAGGTGATCGCCATCAACGCGCCGACGAGCCAGGCTTTCGTCGACCAAGCTCGCCCCGGCAGTCTTGTCCCAGGCTGCGCGCGGCAAAGCGCATCGCGGCGGAACCGTGCCTGCCATATCCGGTAATCGTTCAGCATGCCAAAGGCCGGGGCGCCCCAAGTGTTATCCAAAACGTCCGGGGGATCCGGAACGCTTGGGTTCGCCAAAAAGCACACGCACCCGGCCCGGCAGCCCGGGCGGATCGTCTCGGTTTCGGCGGCTAGGAGTTACGCGTCCGGGAAGTTGAATGCAACGGGCAGACAGCCTCAAAAGCGAATGGCAACAAAACCGCCACAATTCGCCAAGTTTGCGGCCCTCCAAGGGGCATTCGAAGGTCAGGCTGAAGCGATCAGGTCGTTTCATAGAACGGCACGATCCTCGCGGCCCAGCCGTGGGCACGACGTTGGGTCGGGTGGACGATCGGGTCGCTCGGCGAGGTTCGGAATGCGTTGGCGTGCGCTCATGAATGGGCGGAACAGCCGATCGTCTCATATATGCTGCACTGCAACCGCTTGCCGGGGCGCTTATGATGGGCTAGCAACGCGAGCCTTCCGGGCCACCGGGTGCCCGCCGGGCGTCGTCCTTAACTATAAGGGCGGCTTTCACCCCGACCCTCGGTAAGGATCACTCAATGGCCCGCAAGAAGATCGCCCTCGTAGGCGCCGGCAACATCGGTGGCACACTCGCCCACCTCATTGGACTGAAGGAACTCGGTGACGTCGTCCTGTTCGACGTGTTTGGCGGCGTGGCCGCCGGCAAGGCGCTCGACCTGATGCAATCCGGACCGGTGGACGGGTTCGACAGCCTGATGACCGGTGGGTCCGACTATGCCGCCATCGCCGGCGCGGACGTGGTGATCGTCACCGCCGGTTTCCCCCGTATGCCCGGCATGTCGCGCGACGATCTGATTGGCAAGAATGCCGGCGTGATCGCTGAGGTTGCGGCCGGGATCAAGGCGCATTGCCCGGACGCCTTTGTCATCGTCATCACCAACCCGCTCGATGCGATGGTGTGGGTGATGAAGGAGAAGTCCGGCCTGCCCGCGAACAAGGTCGTCGGCATGGCCGGCGTGTTGGACAGTTCGCGCTTCCGCCTGTTCCTGGCGCACGAGTTCAACGTTTCGGTCGAGGATGTCACCGCCTTCGTGCTCGGTGGCCATGGCGACACCATGGTGCCGCTGACCCGCTATTCTACCGTCGCCGGAATTCCGGTGCCCGATCTGATCGAAATGGGCTGGACGACGCAGGCGAAGATCGACGCGATCTGCGAGCGCACCGCCAATGGCGGCGGCGAGATCGTCAAGCTGCTGGAGCGCGGCAGCGCGTTCTACGCCCCGGCCGCCTCGGCGATTGCGATGGCTGAGGCCTATCTGCTCGACAAGAAGCGGGTACTGCCCTGCGCCGCCTACCTGACCGGCGAATACGGCCAGAAGGACATGTATGTCGGCGTGCCGGTGGTGATCGGGGGCAACGGCATCGAGCGGATCG
>CAINEA010000803.1 GCA_903847525.1 uncultured Acetobacteraceae bacterium
CGCGCCAGGCGCATGGTCCGTCCGGCCGCCTGGGTCGGCGCGGCCCTGCTGACCGTCGGCTTCGGCTTTGTCCTGCTGCACGCCGCCGCCCCCGGCGGCACCCTCAGCACGATGCGCGAACGGCTCGGCAACGCCACCGGTGTCGCCGGCCTGCGGGTGCGTGAGATCCTCATCGAAGGCCGGGCCAACACGCCCGAGCCGCTGCTGCGCGCCGCCATCGGCGCCTCCAAGGGCGATGCGATCCTCGGCTTCTCGGTGGAACAGGCGCGCACGCGGATCGAGCAGCTCACCTGGGTCGAGCATGCGACGGTGGAACGCCGGCTGCCGGACACGCTGGTGATCCAGCTTGCTGAGCGCCGGCCGTTCGCGATCTGGCAGAACCAGGGCAAGTTCGTGTTGATCGACCGCGCCGGACAGGTCGTCGCCAACCAGGACTTGGCACAGTTCCGCACCCTGCCGCTGGTCGTCGGCCTGGGCGCCCCGGCCGGCGCCGCCACGTTGCTCGATGCCCTGACCGAGAGGCCGGCCCTCGCCGCGCGCGTCACGGCTGCGGTGCGTGTGGCCGAACGACGCTGGAACCTGCGCATGAAGAACGGCACCGACGTCCTGCTGCCCGAAGGTGCCGAGGCAGCGGCGCTGACGAAACTGGAGAAGCTGCAGAACGACCAGTCGATCCTCGATCGCCCGCTGGCGGTGATCGACATGCGCCTGCCCGACAAACTGGTTCTGCGTCCGATGCCGGCCGACGGGCGCTCGGAAGCGGCGCGCCCCGATACCTCCACCGGCGACGGCGCTCCCTTGCCGCTGCCACCCAGCATCCACCCCGACCCGGCCCGCGCGACCGGGCCGAAGCGCCCCACCTAGAGCCAGGAGCAGACAGATGAACGACATGTCTCGTCGCATGCTGCCCCAGTCCGCCTCAGGTGGACCGAGCGGGGGCGGGCCAGGCGGAAGCGGATCCAACGGAAACGGCACCGCCCGGCTGCCGCCGATGGGCACGGAGGAGCCGCGCCACCGTGCCCTGCGGGCCGGCCCGTTCGGCGTGCTCGACATCGGCACCACCAAGATCGCCTGCCTGATCGCGCGCACCGAAAGCGATGGCAGCCTTCGCGTGCTCGGCTTCGGCTGGCAGCGTGGCAGCGGCGTGCGCGGCGGCACGATCACCGATTTGGAGCGCGCCGAACGCGCGATCCGAGCCTGCGTCGGCCAGGCCGAGGACATGGCCGACACGAGGCTGCGCTCGATCACCGTCAACCTGTCGTGCGGCACGCCGGAGAGCCGGCTGTTCAACGTCCAATGGCCGGTAGGCGGCCGGGCGATCGACGCAAGCGACATTCGTCGCGTGGTATCCGAGGGCCGAGCCCGGGCGGGAACGGATGATCGCGACATCATCCACGCCATTCCTCTGGCATTCTCGGTGGACGACACGTCCGGCGTCGCCGACCCGCGCGGGCTGCACTGCGACACGCTGACCGCAAGACTGCACGTGATCGACGCCACCACCAATGCACTGCGAACGCTGGCGACCTGCATCGGCCGCTGCGACCTCGACATCGCCGCGATCGTCTCCTCGCCGATGGCGGCGGGACTGTCGACCCTGGTAGAGGACGAGCGCGAGCTTGGCACCACCGTCATCGACATGGGCGGCGGCACCACGGGCATGGCGGTGTTCGCCGAGGGCCAGCTGCTGCACACCTCCCTGCTGGCGATCGGCGGCACCCATGTCACCAGCGACCTCGCGCGCATGCTGTCCACCCCGACAGATCACGCCGAGCGGCTGAAGACCCTCTACGGCAGCGTCCACGCCAGCCCGGACGATGATCGCGAATTGCTGCCGGTGCCGCTGGTCGGCGAGGAAGAACACCAGATCGCCAAGGTGCCGCGCACCGCCGTGGTCAACATCATTCGCCCGCGGCTGGAAGAAACCTTCGAGATGGTGCGCGAGCGGCTGGATGCCTACGGCTTCGCCCGGGCCGCCGGCGCGCGCGTGGTGCTGACCGGCGGCGCGAGCCAGCTTGGCGGCGTGCGCGAACTGGCGGCGACGATTCTGGACCGCCCGGTCCGATTGGGCCGCCCGTCCGGCCTGCGCGGCCTGCCCGACAGCGCCTCCGGCCCCGCCTTCGCCACCGCGGCGGGGCTGGTCGCCTGGGCCGCCGGCGAGGGCCGCTCCCTGCACGATCTCGACTTCGATACCGACCGGCCGACCGGCATGTTGCGCCGGATCATCAATTTCCTAAAGGACCGCGTGTGATGACCATCTCGCCCCCGATCCGTTCCGACCATGGCAGCAACCAAATCGCCTTGCTGCCCAAAACGCCTTTACCGAATCGAGCCAGCTCTGGGAAAGTTTCGCCATGACCTTGAATCTCACCATCCCGCAGACGATGCACACCGATTTCACCCCACGCATCACCGTGATCGGTGTCGGCGGTGGTGGCACCAATGCCGTCGACAACATGATCGCCCTGAACCTTCAGGGCGTGGAGTTCGTTGTCGCGAACACCGATGCGCAGCAGCTGATGCATAGCCGGTCCGACCGGCGCATCCAGCTTGGCCCGCACATCACCCAGGGCCTTGGCGCCGGCGCTAATCCGCAGATCGGCAAGGCCGCCGCGGAAGAAGCTGCCGAGGAGCTGTATCGGCATCTCGATGGCACTCACATGCTGTTCGTCGCCGCCGGCATGGGCGGCGGCACCGGCACCGGCGCAGCGCCGGTGATCGCGCGCATGGCCCGTGAACGCGGCATCCTGACCGTTGGCGTTGTAACGAAACCGTTCACCTTCGAGGGCAGCCGGCGTGCGCGCCATGCGAACGAAGGCATCGAGGAACTGCAGAACTACGTCGACACGCTGATCGTCATCCCCAACCAGAACCTCTTCCGCATGTCCAATGAGCGGACGACCTGGAAGGAGGCCTTCAAGATGGCCGATCACGTCCTCTACATGGGTGTGCGCGGCGTAACCGACCTGATGATGACGCCAGGCCTGGTGAACCTCGACTTCGCCGACGTGCGCACCGTCATGCAGGAGATGGGCAAGGCGATGATGGGCACCGGCGAGGCGGAGGGCGAGAACCGCGCCATCCGCGCCGCCGAGGCCGCCATCAGCAACCCGCTGCTGGAAGACACCTCGATGGCCGGCGCCCGCGGCCTGCTGATCAACATCACCGGTGGCGACGACCTGACGCTGTTCGAGGTTGACCAGGCTGCCACCCGCATCGGCGAGGAAGTGGCGCCAGACGCAAACATCATCTTCGGTTCGGCGCTCGATCCGACCCTAGAGGGCAAGATCCGCGTCTCGGTCGTCGCCACCGGCATCGATATGGGCATGGATCGCGGCGAGCAGAAGCGCCCGACCCTGGTTGCGGTCGGCAATGGCGGCATGGAAGAGATGCAGCCGATCCCGCTGCCGAACCAGACGCAAACAACCGGTGCGCCACATACGGCCAGTGCAAGCGTGACCGAAATCTCCGGCTTCCGGCAGTTGTCGGCCAACCAGCCGCAACCCCAGATGCATCCAGCCACCGCGCGCGAAACCAGCCGCGACGGACATGGCCTGGATATTCCGCAGGGCGGCGCGGCAACGGATACCTCAGCGGCGACCTCAGGGCCGGCTTTCCACGGATCAGATCGGCACGCACCCGAGCGGTATGCACCCGGTGCGGACGAGACCAGGCAGCGGTCTTCTGGCGCAGCGCCGGCTCAGCCCGCCGCTCATGCGGCGCCGCAGGCATCCCCGGAACGCGCGCCTCAGCAACAGCGCCCGGCTGGCACTTCGCTGTTCAACGACATACCCCGCGGCGCAAGCGCCCCGGCGGCCACAGCCCAGCCGGCAGCCGAACCGGTCGTGCGGCCCAACCTGTTCGCGAAGATGACCGGAATGCTGCGCCGTGGCAGCACCTCCCCGGCACCGGCGCCCCGTGTGCAGCCGGAACAGCCGGCGGCACAGCGTTCGGATCCACGCGCCGATATGCGTATGGACTCTCGCCCGATGGAAACGCGCCCGATGGAAACGCGCGCGGAGAACCACGCCGATCCGCGCATGGAGCAGCGCGGCGATAGCCGTCCGGAGATGCACATCGACCAGCCTCGGCCAACCGTCCGCCAATCCGGCGGAGAGGAGGCGGTGTCGGACGTGCCGGCGTTCCTGCGCCGGCAAACCTCCTGATCGCTGCAGATTTCTGAACCGCTCTCACCTGAGCCTCGTTTTGCCTCGATCCGGCCCGATCCCCCGCAAGGGGGCGGGCCGGACCCGTTTTTGAACCACCTCTGCTCCGGCAATTCACGGCGACTCGCAGAACAGCCAGCATCGGATCGGCTATGCCAGGATGCAGGTAGCCGGCCCGATTGAAGAAAATCTAGATCTGCGTCTAATCTGTATTTTTATTTTCTATCATAAAATCAATGAGTTCCATTGAAATACTGAGTAATAATGATTGACTGGCACCGCAGTGCAGCAAATCATACCTTCGCATGGCGGGAAAATAATCGCCCGTTATGGCGTGAAGGGTCCATGCGATGGACGGACTATCCTACAACTCTGGGCTACTGCCGGTTTCCCCGTTCTCGGGTGAAGCCGTTGTGGATGGCCGGTCGCATTCCGCCGGCAATCTTCAGCATACGCTGAAATCGCCGATCGGCTGCGTGGGCGTAGGTGTGCATTCGGGCCGCCGGGTCTCGCTCACCCTCTGCCCTGCCGATGCCGGCACCGGGATCGTGTTCCGCCGGATCGATCTGGACAAGGCGGATATCCCTGCCCGCTTCGATTTCGTGTCCGATACCCAGCTTTGCACCGTGGTATCCGATCCTGCCGATCCGGCACGCAGCATCGGCACCGTCGAGCATCTCATGGCCGCCCTGGCCGCGGCCGGGATCGACAACGCCCGGATCGAGGTCGATGGACCGGAGTTGCCGATCCTCGACGGTTCCGCCGCCCCATATATGTTCCTGATCGACTGCGCCGGCTCCGTCGCACAGCCAGCTCTGCGCACGTGGATCGAAATGCTGCGCCCGATCCGCGTCGGTGACGGCGATGCCTTCGCGCAATTGCTGCCGGACGCCGGCAGCGATGTCCTCGAAATGGAAATGTCGATCGATTTCGACGCCCCTGCCATCGGCCGCCAGGCGCTGTCACTGACCCTGACCGAGGCCAGCTTCCGCGATGAACTGGCCGAGGCCCGCACCTTCGCCCTGGCCGGTGACATCGCCCGCCTGCACGCGGCCGGCCTCGCCCGCGGCGGCAGCCTGGACAATGCCATCGTTGTGGATGGCGCCCGCGTGCTCAATCCAGCCGGCCTGCGCATGGCCGATGAGTTCGTCCGCCACAAGCTGCTGGACGCCGTTGGCGACCTGGCCCTTGCGGGCGCGCCGATCACCGGGCGTTTCGTCGCGCACCGCTCCGGGCATGCCCTGAACAACCAATTGCTGCGCGCGCTGTTCGCCGACGCCACCGCTTGGCGCCGGGTCGGACCGCCGATCCCGGATGCACGGCAGGCATTGGCCTGGGCGAGGCCCGCGCGCCATTCGGCCGGACTGGCCCTGTCGGCTGCCTGAAGCGAAGATTTGAATCTAGCCTATTCGAATCCGGGCCCGGCCCCTTCGCCATCCATCGCTGCGTGCTATAAGCCATCTCGATGGAACCTGATCACATGAACGCCCCACGCAGCCTCCTTGCTCCGGCACGCCGGCATCGCGGCTATGGTCTTTCCACCCGGATGCAGGCCGGGGCGCGAACCGGCGCGCTCGCGGCCCTGTTGCTGCTGCCGCTTCTCAGCGCCTGCTCGAGTTCCGACGATGACGAGGCCAAGGCGCTGGCCAGTGCCAACGTCCCGCCCGTCGAGGAGATCTACAACAACGCCCTCGATGCGCTGAACCAGAAGAAATACTCCACCGCCGTGGCGCAGTTCGACCGGGTGGAACAGAATTATCCCTATTCCACCTGGGCGGTGAACGCTCAGCTGATGGCGGGCTATACCCAGTATCAGCAGAACAAATATACGGACGCGATCGGCACGCTGGACCATTTCATCCAGCTGCATCCGGCGCATCGCGATATCGCCTATGCCTATTACCTGCGCGCCCTCAGCTATTACGAGCAGATCGCCGACGTGCGGCGCGATCAGAAAGGCACCGAGGAGGCAATGAAGGCGCTGCAGGAAGTGGTCAACCGCTTCCCCGATTCGCCCTACGCCACCGATGCCCGGTTCAAGATCGACCTCGCCCGCGACCATCTGGCCGGGCACGAGATGGTGATCGGCCGGTGGTATCAGAGCCAGCATCTGTATGCCGGCGCGATCGGCCGCTTCCAGCGCGTGGTGGACGACTACCAGACCACCAACCACGTGCCCGAGGCGCTGCACCGGCTGACCGAGGTCTATCTGGCCCTCGGCCTGAAGGAACAGGCGCGCCGGACCGCCTCCGTGCTGGGATATAATTACCCGGGCAGCGAATGGTATGAAGACAGCTACAACGACCTGCTCGACGACAATCTGATCAACGAACCCGGCGCTGTCCGCTCTGAGTCCCAGCCGCCGCCGCGGGGATTCTTCTCGCGAGCCTGGAATTCGGTTTTCTAATACCCTGTGACGCTGATGACCTGACGGAACCCGCATGCTGACAGCACTGTCCATCCGCGATGTGGTGCTGATCGACAAGCTGGATCTTGGCTTCGGTCCCGGCCTCACCGTGCTCACCGGCGAAACCGGCGCCGGCAAATCCATTTTGCTCGATAGCCTCGGCCTCGCGCTCGGCGCGCGCGCC
>CAINEA010000804.1 GCA_903847525.1 uncultured Acetobacteraceae bacterium
CCTTCTCGATACAGTCCTTGAGTCGTTTATATTCTGTAGTTTCCATCCATATAGTGTCTCATGGATGGGTAGTTTGTCAAGCAAAATCAATGGACTGATTTTATCCACACCTAAGTCGAACAGCGCAAAACTAAGAGCATCAAATCGAAAGCGTTTTGGGAAGCCGAATTTCCGCAGCCTGCTAAAGCAGGAACTCGGACTTGGTCACTACGAGGGGCGAGGATGGCGCGGCTTCCATCATCACGCCACATTGTGCATTGCTGCCTACGGATTCCTGATCTCCGAAAGGGGAGCGATTCCCCCCTCAGGACCCTCCAACGCCGTTCTCATCGAAGAACCTCCCCTATCCGAAAGTTATCGACCCCGCGGCTCCCCTAATCAGGCCTGAACGTCACGTGGCGAACTCGATCACTTCCGTCCGTGTCTCACTCGCCCGTGCCATCGCACTAACACTTCCCCGATGCCCATGTTGCCAACGCAAAACTCATCGTCTAATTTTATGACATAGTAAGAATAGTAGCGGTCTTCGGCCTAGGCGGTGGTTGTTGAACCAATCCACCCAGCGCAGGGTTGCCATTTCCACTGCCGAAGCACTTGGCCACGACCTCTGTCGCCAGATGACCTCAGCCTTGTAAAGGCCTTTGATGGTTTCAGCGAGGGCATTGTCGTAGCTGTCGCCGACGCTGCCCACCGAGGGCACGAGATTGGCTTCGGCCAGGCGCTGGGTGTAGGTCATGGCCAGATATTGCACGCCCCTGTCGCTGTGGTGGATCGACCCATCCTCGGGACCGGGCCGGCGGGCAAGGATGGCCTGTTCCAGGGCATCGAGCACAAATCCCGCCGTGGCTGAGGTGCTGACTTTCCAGCCCAAGACCCGGCGCGCGTATGCGTCGATCACGAAGGCCACGTAGACAAAGCCCGCCCAGGTATGGACGTAGGTGAAATCGACGACCCACAGCGCATTGGGTCGGTTGACGCGGAACTCGCGGTTGACCTTGTCCAGCGGGCACGGCGTCTTCGGATTGCTGACCGTCGTAACGCAGGTTTTTCCACGCCTTACGCCCGCCAGCCGCATCACCCGCTCCACGGTGCACTTGGCCACCTAGATCCCCTCCCGGTGCAACTGGTGCCAGACCTTGCACGAACCATAGAGGCCAAAGCTGGCCGAATGGACCCGCTTGATCTCCTCCCGGATCTCGTCATAACGCCGGGCACGCGCCGAGCGTTTACTGGGGGCAGCAAGGCGCCCGGCATGCTTGTGATAGGCGGACGGGGCGATCGCCAGTTCGCGGCAGATCGGCTCGATCCCCAGTTCCTCGCGATGGGCGTCGATGAACGCCATCATCCTCTCCCATGGCGGTCGAACTCCGCACAAAGCTCCGTACGGGCAAAAGTTCACATCCTCGGAGCTGCTGGCCTTCCTTCCTACCAACGCACCGGCGTGCCCGACTTGAATCCGCCGCCGCAAACGGCAAGTATCACCTCGTGATGACAGAAGACTATTCCCTGACGACCCACGACGTGACCGTTTCCGTCCGATCCTTCTATCTGGAGGACCAGTCGAAGCCGGAAGAAGGCCGCTTTGTCTGGGCCTATCGCATTCGGATCGAGAATGTCGGGCGGGAAAAGGTCAAGCTGCTGCATCGCACCTGGGAAATCACCGATGCGCGCGGCCGGACCCAGCGGGTTCATGGGCCTGGCGTCGTCGGCGAGCAGCCCTTGCTCGAGCCCGGCGGCAGCTTCGAGTACACCTCGGGCACGCCGCTCGAAACCCCCTCCGGTTTCATGGTCGGCAAATATCATATGATCGCACCGGACTCCGGGGAAAACTTCGATGTGGCCATCCCGGCCTTCAGCCTGGACAGCCCTCACCAGGGCGGCCGGGTGCACTGATACCTCCTGGCGCAAGTCGGAAGGATTGGACCTGTCCGGCTGCGACACATAACTGACTTGCGGGCTGGGTTATGGGCCCCAATATGAATGCCAAAAGAGAGGTCACAGGCATCTCCTGCGCCGGACTTGTTCGGCTTGGCCAAGATGGAGGAATTTCGGTGAACGTCATTACCCCTACCACGCCACGTGTAGACACGTCCCGTCCCACCCGCGAGGAGGCCGAGGCGGCTGTCCGGACCTTGCTGGAATGGGCCGGGGATGATCCGACGCGGGAAGGCCTCATCGACACCCCGTCGCGCGTCGTCCGTTCGTATGAGGAATTCTTCGCCGGCTATGAGGTTGATCCCGTTGGCCTACTGGAACGTACGTTCGAGGAAACCGACGGCTACGACGAGATCGTGTTGCTACGTGACATCCGCCTTGAGAGCCATTGCGAGCACCACATGGTGCCGATCATCGGCCGCGCCCATGTCGCCTATCTGCCGCATCGCCGTGTCGTCGGCATCAGCAAACTCGCGCGCGTGGTGGAAGCCTATGCCAAGCGGCTGCAGATTCAGGAAAAGCTTACCGCCCAGATCGCCAACACCATCCAGCAGGTGCTGCAGCCCCGCGGCGTGGCGGTGGTGATCGAGGCGGCGCACCAATGCATGACAACGCGCGGCATTCACAAGCCCGGCGTGACCATGGTCACCAGCAAGATGCTCGGCGCCTTCCGCGACGACCCGTCCACTCGGCGGGAACTGCTCGGGATGATCGCCAATCGCGGCACGACCATCACCGGCGACTGAGAGAGCCCCCCGGGCGCGATCAGCGCGGCGATCAGGCCGCGCAGGCCGGGTTCATCGGCAGGAACGCCTCGGCGGCGGGAATGTTGCCGATCGGGGTGTAGTAGTCCCACGGCCCCTTGCTCTGTTCCGGCGTCTTCACCCGGTAGAGTGTCAGGTCGTACAGCACCCGACCGTCCCGGCGAATGCTGGCGGGATGGCCAAGGTAATCCACCGGCAACGCCCGCATCGCCTTGTTCACCGCGATTGCATCGCGGGTACCGGCCTGTGCCATCGCCTTCAGGAAATGCAGCGTGGCGGCATAGATCGATGCCTGGTTCTTCGTCGGCATGGCGTTGCGCGACGCGCTGAACGGTTTGGCGAAATTGCGCGCGGCGTCGTTCTGGTCCCAGTAGAAGCCGCTCGACAGCGTCAGCCCCTGTGTTGCCTTCAGGCCCAGCGAATGGATGTCGGTGATGTAGACGAGGAACCCCGCCAGCCTCTGCTTGCCGTTGCGGGTAAGCCCGAACTCGGCGGCCTGCTTGATCGCGTTCACCTGGTCGTTGCCGACCGCGGCCAGCCCGATCACCTCCGCCCCGGAATTCTGCGCCTGCACCAGCTGCGACGAGAAATCGGCATTGCCGATCGGGAAATAGGTGGATCCCAGAACCTTGCCGCCACCCGCCTCGATCACCGCCTTGGCCGAGGCTTCCAGCGCCTTGCCGAAGGTGAAATCGACGGTGATGAAGAACCAGTTCTTGCCGCCCTGCTTCACCACTTCCGCTGCGGTGCCATAGGTCAGCGCATGGGTATCGTCGGCCCAATGGGTGCTGGTCGGCATGCAGAGTTTGGAGGTGAATTCGCTCACCGCCGAGGCGGTGATCATCACCGTGCGGCCTTTTTCCCTCGCCACCTGCAGCACCGCGGCGGCAACCGGGGTCACCGGCAGGTCGGTGATCGCATCCACGCCGTTGGTGTCGAACCATTGCCGCGCCAAGCTGCCAGCGACATCGGGCTTGTTCTGGGTATCGCCGAGCAGGATGTCGATCTTTTTGCCAAGCACCGTACCGCCGAACTCGGCCACCGCCATGCGCGCGGCCAGCACGGAACCGGGGCCGCCGCTATCCGCGTACGGGCCGGCGGCATCCGTCAGAACACCGATCTTCACGCTGCCGGACTCTTGTGCGCGGGCGGCGAACGGCAGCAGCGGCGCTGCCGCGAGGCCTGCGGCAAGGCTGCGGCGCCGGATCTTGGTCGTGAGCATTGGATCGGTTCCTGTGTTGCTTCTCATAAGGCGGGCGAGACGCGGCCGCGGCATTCACCGAAGCCGATGGAAACGAATCCCGGCGCGCTGGCATGGGCGCGCAGAAAGATCTCATCGCCGTCTTCTAGATAGCGGCGGGTTTCGCCGTTCGGCAGAGTGACCGCCTGCTGCCCGGCGCGCGAGATTTCCAGCAGGCAGCCAAAGCTGGACGGCTCCACGCCGGAAATGGTGCCGCTGCCGAACAGGTCGCCGGGGTTCAGGTTGCAGCCGTTGCTGGCGTGATGCGCGACCATCTGCGCCACGGTCCAGTACAGGTCGCGCGCGTTCGATTGCGTCAGCGCCACCGGCGCCAGCCCGGCATCGCGCATTGCCGGGGTCCGGATCAGGGCGCTCAGGTCGATGTCCAGCGCCCCCTCCGCCTGGTCCGCATCGTCCCAAAGATGCGGCAAAGGCCTTGGATCGCCGGCGGGGCGGGGTGCCTGCGGCTTGCGGAACGGCGCGATCGCCTCGGCCGTCACGATCCAGGGCGAGACGGAGGTGGAAAAGCTCTTCGCTAGGAACGGACCCAGCGGTGCCGATTCCCAGGTCTGGATGTCGCGCGCGGACCAGTCGTTCAGCAGGCAGAAGCCGGCGATGTGGCCGGTCGCCTCGCGCATCGGGATCGGCTCGCCCAGCCGGTTGCCATCGCCGACCCAGATGCCGAGCTCCAACTCATAATCCAGGTTCCGACAGGGGCCGAAATCCGGATCGTCCTGCCCAGCCGGCTTGCGCTGGCCGTTCGGCCGGCGGATTTCGCCGCCCGAAACCCGCACCGACGACGCTCGGCTGTGATAGGCGACGGGAACGTATTTATAGTTCGGCATCAACGGGTTGTCCGGCCGGTTCAGCTTGCCACCATTCATGGCATGGCTGATGCCGGCGAAGAAATCCGTATAATCGCCTATACGCGCCGGCAGATGCAGGTCGCAGACGGACGCGTCATTCACCAGCCCGGCGGCGATCGCCGAGTCCTTTTCCCGCCCGCCGGCATCTAGCAGCGCGCTGATCCGCCGGCGCAGCGCCCGGCGAGCCGCTGAACCCGCCGCCAGCAGCTGGTTCAACGTCCGCCCGCTCGCGGCTTCGGCCGCCTCGCGCGCCGGGCCGGTGAACAGCCCGGCCTCCAGTGCTGCGGCGATGTCGAAGATCGCGTCCCCGATGGCCACACCGCCGCGTGGTCCTCCATCCTGGGCGCTGAACACGCCGAAGGGCAGGTTCTGGATCGGAAAATCCGGATGGCCGTTGGCCGAGGCCACCCAGCTTTGCCGGGCGGGATCGTGCGTTTCGTCGATGTTCATCCCGGCCATCAGATCCGGCCGTCGAATTTTTTCTGCAGCCCGTCCCAGACCGCATCATAGGTCGGCTGCAGTTCTGTCAGGCCGAGTGCCAGTTCCGTCGGCAGCAGCCGCTGGCTGGTCTCGAACATGAAGGCCAGCGTGTTGTCCAGCTTGAAGGGGCCCAGGGGTTCGGAGGTCGCGCGTTCGAACACCGCCGCGTCCGGGCCGTGCGAGCTCATCTGCGTATGGAGGCTGGCGCCGCCGGGGGCGAAGCCGCCCGACTTGCCGTCGTACACGCCCTGCACCAGCGCGACGAACTCGTTCATCACGTTGCGATGAAACCAGGGCGGGCGGAAAGTGTGCTCGGCCACCATCCAGCGCGGCGCGAAGATCACGAAGTCGATGTTCGCCAGTCCCGGCGTATCGGTCGGCGAGGTCAGCACGGTGGAGATCGACGGATCGGGATGGTCGAAGCTCACCGTGTTGATCACGTTGAAGCGCGCCAGGTCGTATTTGTAGGGCGCATAATTGCCGTGCCAGGCCACCACGTCGAACGGCGAGTGATCCAGCATGGTCGCCCACAGATTGCCGTGGAACTTCTGCACGATCTCCACGGGCTCGTCGCGATCCTCGAACGCGGCGACCGGGGTCAGGAAATCCCGTGCGTTCGCCAGCCCATTGGAGCCGATCGGGCCGAGATCGGGCAGGCGCAGGATGGCGCCGTGGTTTTCGCAGATATAGCCGCGGGCGGACCCGTCCGGCAGTCTTACGCGAAACCGGATGCCGCGCGGGATGACCACGATCTCGCCTGGCGACACACGCAGCCGGCCAAGCTCGGTGGTGATGTCGAGGCCGCCCAGCTGCGGCACGATCAACATTTCCCCGTCAGCGTTCCAGAACACCCGTTCCATGTCCTGGTTGGCACGGTAGATATGCACCGACACGCCGGCATCGGGTGCCGCGTGGTTGGCCAGCAGGGTGAACAGTCCGCCGACGAAATCGGTCGGTGCCTCGGGCATCGCCATCGGATCCCAGCGCAAACGGTTCGGGCTCGGCGGCGCCAATCGCGTACACAACTGCCCGTTGTCGATGCGCCGGTAGGCAGCGTGGCGTGCGGTTGGGCGAATGCGGTACAGCCACGCCCGCTGGTTGCGATCACGCGGCACGGTGAACGCGGTCCCGGTGATCCCCTCGGCATACAGACCATAGGGCACGCGCTGGGGCGAGTTTTGCCCCACCGGCAAGGCCCCGGGCAGCGCCTCGGTCGCGAACTCATTGCCGAAGCCCGATAGATAGGCCGTCTTGTCGGTAACCATCTGAACGTTCATTGGAACCTCATGGGCATGTGGAACGGATTTTATAGGACAGGAAACCGCGGAACCGGGCACGTCCGCCGCGCACCGGCGCTCCGGCCGCATGGTAGCGCGGAAAGCGATTAAGGAAACGCCCGATCGCGATGCGTCCCTCCAGCCGTGCCAGCGATAACCCGGCGCATTGATGCGCGCCGAAACCAAAGGCCAGATGCCGGTTCGGCTCACGCCCCAGGTCCAGCCGGTCCGGATAGTCGAACACCTCCGGGTCTCGGTTCGCGGCACCGATGCACAGCGTGACGGGCGTGCCGGCCGCCAGGCTCACCCCGCCGATCTCGGCAGGTTGGGTCGTGATCCGGTTTCCGAGTTGGTTGGAACTTTCAAAGCGCAGGAATTCCTCTACCGCGGTGCGGATCAGCGCCGGATCGGCCAATAGCCGGGCCCGCTGGTCCGGCCAATCCAGCAGAGTGGCCAGCGCATTGCCGATGAGATTGGTAGTGGTTTCGTGCCCGGCGTTCAGGAGAAAGATACAATTATGCAGCAACTCGTCCTCGCTCAGGGCTTCCTCGCCGCCATCGCCCTGGATCAGCCGGGTGAGCACGTCCTGGGCCGGATCGCCGGGCCTGCGCCGTCGTTCGGCCACCAATCCCTGTAAATAATCCAGGAACTCGCTGACCGCCTGGTTCCCCCGGGCCATCTGTGCCTCGGTCAGCGTCGGTTCCAGCGCGCCCAGGATCGCCAGCGACCAGCCCCGCAACGGCCCCCGGTCGGCCAGGGGCACGCCGAGCAGGTTGCCGATAACCTCGATCGGGATGGCGGCGGCGAAATCCTCGATCAGGTCGAAACTGCCTTGGTCCTGTTCCTTCAGCTGCGCCGCGTCCAGCAACCGGTCCACCAGTTCCACCAGCCCCATTCCCATGCTGGCGATGGCACGCACCGTCAGCGCGCCCATGATCAGCCGGCGCACGCGCGTGTGCAGCGGAGGATCGCTGAAGACGAGACTGCTGGTATGGTGCCGAAACAGTGGCGAATCGCCGTATTTCGGCGCGAATTCACGCTTTTTGTCCGAACTGAACACGGCCGCGTTGCGATACACAGCCACCAGGTCGGCATGCCGGGTCAGGAAATAGGAACCATCCGGCATGGCGAGCACTGGGCTTTCTGCACGCAACCGCCGATAGAACGGATACGGATCGTCATGAAATCCGGGGGGCAGGGCGCGCAGATCGAATCCGATTTCGGCGGATTTGCCGCCATATGTGGCCGTCGGGGACATTCATAATTCCTTAGGACTGCTGCAACCATATCAGTTTCATGCTATCCCAGCCGAACTGGATGCGATACAATGAGAAATCGGCCACGCGTCGCAACCAGTTATTGAGTGCATGGACGTGATCGTTGCTTGCTTAACTCGCCGGGTTGGTTCCACCAAGGCTTTCGATTGGGCACTTCCCGGGCCCGCCTCCGGAAGCACTCGACTTCAGCCGCTATGAGGATATTTTCTGATGAAACGTAAGTCAAAGACCGAAGAAGCCGCCACTCCCGCCCTGCCGGACTTTCGCCTGGAGGAGTTCCTGCCCTACCGCCTGTCGGTGGCCGCGAACCGCGTCTCGCGCATGTTCGCCCATCGCTATTCCCAGGCTTTTGGGCTGACCATTCCCGAATGGCGGGTGTTGGCCGTCGTCGGCCGCCTCGGCACGATCTCGCCCAGCGCCGTTGGCGAAATGACGGCGATGGACAAGGTGAAGGTCAGCCGCGCTGCGGCCAGCCTGGTCACGCGCGGCCTTCTGAAGCAGGCGCAGGACCCCAATGACGGCCGTGGCCGCCTGCTGAGCCTGACCCGCAAGGGCGTCGGCGTTCACAACGGCGTGGTACCGCTGGCGAAGGAACTGGAAGGCTCGTTGTCGGACGGCCTGAACAAGCAGGAATGGGCCGTGCTGAACAAGGCGCTGGTCAAGCTGACCGAACACGTCATCGGCATCGATGGTGTGAGCATCGAAGGCGGCCCGGACTAGCGCAGGATCGGATCGCATTCTTCACACGATCCGATGAAAATTCTCGCCAAAACAAGGATTGGAGCAGGAGCGGCGATTCGATCTGAGCCGATCCTGCTGTAGTCCGGCCCGATCCGCCCCGAACCGTAAAAAGGGCCAGAAGCGCAAGCTTCTGGCCCTTTTCGTTCGCCGTGGGGCCGTCGCTAACCCTGCATCGAGAACCCGCCATCGACCGGAATCGCCGCGCCGGTGACAAAATCGGACGCCGGCGATGCCAGGAAGGCCGCGATGCCCGCCATGTCGTCCGGCACGCCCCAGCGCCCGGTCGGTGTCCGGTTCAGCACGTTCTCATACAGCCCATCCACCTGCCTCCTCGCATTCTGCGTCAGATCGGTATCGATCCAGCCTGGCAGCACCGAATTCACCTGGATGTTGTCGCGCGCCCAGGCCGAGGCGAAAGAACGGCTCATCTGCACGATACCGCCCTTGCTGGAAGCATAAGGCGAAGCATACGCGGTGCCGAAGATCGACATCATTGAACCGATATTGATGATCTTGCCGCCTCCCACTTGTTTCATCGGCTCATAGACAGCTTTCGAGCACAGGAAGGCGCTGGTCAGGTTGGTGTCCATCACCGCGTGAAATTCGGCCTCGGTGAGGTCCTCGGGCCGCTTGCGAATCGACATCCCGGCATTGTTCACCAGGATATCCACCCGGCCGAACACCGCCATCGCGTCGGCCACCATGCGCAGGCACTGGTCCTGCTTCGTCACATCCACCGGAATGAACTCGGCCTTCGCGCCCATGCCGCGCAAGGTTTCGAGCGCGGATTTTGCCTTCTCCGCATTGCGCCCGGCCACCACGATGGACGCCCCGATCGAGGCCATGCCCCGGGCCATCCCAAGGCCGATGCCGCCATTGCCGCCGGTAACGATGGCGACCTTGCCGGTGATATCGAACAGTTTCATATCAGCTTTCCTCCTGCCGGATCATTTTGGGCCGGCCATGCCCCTCGGGCCAGCCGGCAGCTTCGCGTGGGTACTGGCTTATAGATACG
>CAINEA010000805.1 GCA_903847525.1 uncultured Acetobacteraceae bacterium
GCCTGGCCTTGCTGAAAAGCCGCTTCGGCGTCGCCTGATTGAAAGAAGGCGAAGGGCTCCGCCCCCTCGACCCCCGCCAAAGGCAGGACCTTTGGAATCCATCCATTTGTTTGGATGTGAAAAGGGGGGCAACCCAGACCATGCAAGGTCCCGGCAGCCCCGCTTTTCACATCCAAACCAGCAGCGGGTTCTAAGGGCTTGCCCTTAGCGGGGTCCAGGGGCAGAGCCCATGGCCTCCTTCACTTCAGAAAGCCCACAAGCCGCTCGGCTTCCGCGACGATCGGATCGGCGATGGCCGCTGCCCGTTCGCTGCCCTTGTGCAGAATGGCATCCAGCGCCGACGGATCGGCCAGCAACCGCGTGGTTTCCTGGCTGATCGGGCTGATCTTCTCCACCAGCAGGTCGGCCAAGGACTGCTTGAACGCACCAAAGCCTTTGCCGCCATGCTCGCGCAGCACGCCGGCGTGGTCGGTGTCGGCCAGCGCCGCGTAGATGCCGACCAGATTACGTGCCTCCGGCCGGTCCACCAGGCCCTCGGTTTCCGACGGCAGCGGCTCGGGATCGGTCTTGGCGCGGCGTATCTTCAACGCGATCGTGTCGGCATCGTCGTTCAGGTTGATGCGGCTTTGGTCGGACGGATCGGATTTGGACATCTTCTTAGTGCCGTCGCGCAGGCTCATCACCCGCGCGGCGGGGCCCATGATCAGCGGCTCGATATTCTTGAAGAACTCCACGCCGTAATCGTGATTGAATTTCTGCGCGATGTCGTTGGCCAGTTCCAGATGCTGCTTCTGGTCGTCACCGACCGGCACCCGCGTGGCGTGATAGGCGTGAATGTCGGCCGCCATCAGGTTCGGGTACACATAAAGTCCGGCCGACGCATTCTCCCGGTCCTTGCCGGCCTTGTCCTTGAACTGGGTCATGCGGTTCAGCCAGCCGAGCCGCGCGACACAGTTAAAGATCCAGGCAAGCTGCACATGGGCGCGCACCGAGGATTGCAGGAACAGCACGTGCTTCACCGGATCCACGCCGCAGGCCAGCAACGTCGCCGCCATCTCCCGCGTCGCCGCAGTCAGGCCCTTGGGATCCTGGAACACGGTGATCGCGTGCAGATCGACCACGCACCAGATGCACTCATGGTCCTGCTGCAGTCCAACCCAGTTCTGGATCGCGCCCAGATAATTGCCGAGAGTGGGAATGCCGGAGGGCTGGATGCCCGAGAAGATACGCTGCATGGGACGAAAACCAATCGTTGGGGAACAAGCACGCGTTGTTCGGCGGAACCGGCCCCGGGGTCAAGTGCCCCGGGATAATCGGGGGAAGGCAGCAAGGCGGCGGGCTCCGCTCGGCGGGTCCGCCTTTACCGAACTGGCGATCATATGCCGCGGGAACACGCAGCCAACGATCCCTCACACGGCGGCCGATCTTTGGCCCTTGCCTCGCGAGATATCCACGCTCAGATAGATTTCGAAGCCAAAGCAAAGACACGCTATTTGCCCAAGCCAATATCCAACGCCTCCACGCGGCGCCAGTGCGCGATCCGCAGCCCTCAATTCATACGTTCGTCCGGTACGACATTTTGTGCCGACGTCCGATTACGATTCGTGGCCACGTGCGTTTCCAGGCGTTCAACCGCCAGGAACTAAATGATCTGGTTGGAGGGAGGGGGCGGGGAATGGATGCGGTCGCCCAAATACGGAACCACCGGGAACTCGGTCATGCCCGCGTCGGGTTCCTCCAACGGAAACAAATAGCCACGCGCCCGCACGGCCTGGCCGTTCATGCCGTCATTGGACGGCGCATGGTCGCAGGTTTCCCGCAGTTCGCCGAACCGTTCAATCGCCCGCAGGTCACTGTCGGCCAACTTGCTCAGGTTCAGATCGCGAAATTGCTTTATGTGTGACCAATCCTTTGGCATCAGATCAGCCCGCGTGATTGTGCGATA
>CAINEA010000806.1 GCA_903847525.1 uncultured Acetobacteraceae bacterium
CCTGAAACTCGTCCAGAAATAAGTAGAGTCCGCCCATTGAAAGGACGGACGGATGAAACGATCAAGGTTCACGGAAGAGCAGATTATCGGGATCCTGCGGGAGCAGGAGGCGGGTGTTTCGGTGCTGGATTTGTGCCGCAAGCACGGTCTGAGTTCTCCGACCTTCTACAAGTGGAAGGCCAAGTATGGCGGGCTGGATGTGTCGGAGGCGCGGCGCCTGAAGGCTCTTGAGGATGAGAACGCCAAGCTCAAGCGGATGCTGGCGGACGCCATGCTCGACAATGTGGCGCTGAAGGACCTGCTTGGAAAAAAATGGTGACGCCCGCCGCCCATCGGGAGGCTGTGGCGTATCTGCAGTCGACCTACGAGATGAGTCAGCGTCGGGCGTGCCGGGTGATCGGGACGGATCGAACCAGCGTGCGCTATCAGGCCACGCGGCCTGATGACGGGGTTCTGCGTGAACGACTGAGGGCGCTGGCCCAGGAGCGGCGACGGTTCGGCTACCGCCGCCTGCATGTGCTTCTGCGCCGGGAGGGCGAGGTAGTGAACAGGAAGCGGGTCCAGAGGATCTACAGGGAGGAGCGGCTGACGGTGCGCCGCCGCGGCGGTCGCAAGCGCGCCGTCGGGACCCGCCGGCCGATCGAGACGCCGCTGAAGGTCAACCAGCGCTGGAGCCTGGACTTCGTCTCTGACCAGATGACGGATGGTCGGCGCTTCCGCATCCTGACGGTTATCGACAACTGCACGCGAGAGTGCCTGGCCCTGGTGGCAGATACCTCGCTGTCGGGGCTCAGGGTGGCGCGGGAGCTGGACGTTATCATTGCTCAGCGCGGTCGCCCGGACATGATCGTCAGCGACAACGGCACCGAGTACACCTCAAACGCCATCCTGGGCTGGGCCGACGAGACCGGCGTGGGCTGGCACTACATCGCGCCGGGCAAGCCGCAACAGAACGGCATGAACGAGAGCTTCAATGGTCGGCTGCGCGATGAGCTGCTCAACGAGACCCTGTTCCGCTCTCTGTCCCATGCTCGCGCTGTGCTGGAGGACTGGCGGCGCGACTACAACGAGCAACGACCGCACTCCAAGCTCGGCTGGATGACGCCCAGGGCCTACGCAAGCGCCATATCCGGAGAGACCGGCGACCGCGCTGCGCAGCCTGGGGGCTCCGCGCGGACGCCTCTTGCCACCCACGACAACGAAGGCTCAAATCAACCTAGGACTCTCGTTATGGCTGGATGAGAAATGGGGGTCACGTCAGAGGGGACACGATCATCGCAACGACTTCCGTAGCTTTTAGGCGACGCCCTCAAGGCCCTTACGCTGGATGATTGATAGTAACCGCAAGGCTGGTCCGCCCGGCCGCTTCTTGCCTCGCTCCCAGTCAGACACCCAGTTCGTCGACACATTGAGATAGCGCGCGAAAACCGGCTGTGAGACATGTTGCGCATCGCGTATGGCTTTTATCTCCTCGGCCTTGAGCGGCGTCGCTGGGGCAAGGCAAGCCTCGTCGAACTCGCGGAGGGTCTGCTTGTCGATGGCTCCGGCTCCATGGAGCCCTTCCATCATCTCGTGGACGGCGGCAAGCGCCTCGCTCTTATAGATTTTGGGCATCGTCATTCACCTCGAACAATCTTTCTTCGCGCACCTCGGTGTCGACCTGCGCCTGTGTCAGCGCGAGCACGATCTTGGCCGCCATTTTGTAGGTCCTCAACTCAACCTCATTGAGGTTGGCCTTGCTGCTTTTGGCAAAGCCAAAGGCGAACACCGCCGTCTCCTCACGGCGGAAGAAAACCAGCGTGCGATAGCCGCCGGACTTGCCACCCCCGCCGCGCGCGACGCGCTGCTTAATCAGGCCCCCACCGAGATCGGCATCGACAAGACCTCTATTGGCTTGATCGATTGCCGCCATGAGCGCTGTGTCGCTGATCCCTTCCCGGCTCGCATATTTGGCAAACCAGCGGTTCTTGTAGATACGTATTTGCGGCTTATCGGTCATGGGCAGTAGAAAATATATCACACTTTGTATTACGGCTCAAGGGCCCGGAACGGTCCAAAAAGACCGCGGTCAACTGCTCCCCCCCTCTCCTATCCAAAGGCTTTTGGCGGCTACAAGGCCGTTGGGTAGGTTTGCGGAACCTGAAACGCTTAAGCCCATTTTGGGCTTGACCAAAAACTATGATTTTCATAGCGTGTCCATACTATGAAAATCATAGTGATGGGTTTGATTGGAACATTATGTACGAACGAACTGACAGATGAGCGGGATTGAACCTGACACGGTTGATGAAACGCTATGTCCGATCG
>CAINEA010000807.1 GCA_903847525.1 uncultured Acetobacteraceae bacterium
CCGAAGAGTATCGGGGGGCCGCATGAGCCGCCAGCGAACGCCGAAAGTGTCTCACTCGGTCCCCCGCAAAAGAGCCGTTGCAAGATCAGCGGCTTGGTCGCTTTTGCGACCTGGTGAGACATGGCTCCCGTATGGATACGTGGCCGAGCTGGGGAGCGCCTTCCTTTGCGCCGATCTCGGCATCACGCCGGAAGTCCGGCCGGATCATGCCGACTATATCGGTTCCTGGCTCACCACCCTGAAAATGGACACGCGGTTTATCTTCACCGCCGCCGCGCATGCGCAGCGCGCCGCGGACTATCTGCACAACCTGCAACCGGCGCAGGAGGCCGAACAGGAGCGGGCCGCCGCATAGCGGCCCCCTTCCCTGCCCGGAGATCTCGCCATGACCCTTCCCCGCTTTATCGACATCGACGGACGCCGCTATCTCTGGCGCGACCTGGTGGCGCTTCGCCGAGCTCAGGCAACGCCGCCGGCCCAGCAGCCGACGCTATTCGCGCTGCATGAGGATTGCCGGCCGACCGGCGACCGCACCGCCGCCGAGCGTTACCGCGCGCCGAGTCTGTTTACCTTGCTTGAGAGCGCCGACTGACACGCCCGTGCCGTTGTCTGCTCTTGGGGGGACACCCCCCGCCGCAGCGGCATCCCCCCGGTGCTGGTTCCGGTCACACCTTGTTCGTCTGTGATTTCATCGCCGGGTCGATTAGAAATCGTACCGAATAAAAGCCAGAATCCGGCAAAACCCCCGAAATTCAGCGCTGAATCGCCCGAATTTGGCCTAAAAAGTGGAAATATCCGGCTTATCCACAACCGGATAAGTCCCGCTTGTAGGCGCGCGCCTTGCGGTCAGTCCGGAGCAACCCTCTTCAAGCAGAAATTTCAATTTGAGTTAGATACGGTTTGATTGCTATCATCGAGCATGGCAATCCGTGAAACGGAGCTTGAAATGGTCCAGCGTCACATTGATGATGGGACCCATAGCTTAGCCCGCCAACAACGCGTTATCGGCAGGCTGCGTGCCTGCGGCCATCCAACAGATCTGGCGGAACGACTTCTTCTGACTTTCAAATGCATTCAAGATCTACATGAAACTCATCTTGATAGAATTCTAAAACAGAAGCATCTCTGAACGCAGCGTGGTGCCGCCGGAACCGCTGGTATCGGTCCGAGCCAGCTGCCACGACACACTGATTATCCGAATTGCTGCGGTGCACAAAAATGCCTTGCGCAGCTCCAGAAGAGCCGGCACATTGTGCAACGCGGTTCGCCGCCTTGTCTGTTTCTTGGACGTTTCCTCCCTAAACTTGGCGGCGCTTTAGGGCGCTGCCACTTTTTTCTAAACCGGGCGGGAAGTCAATGTCGTCACGCCCGAATCCGCAATATTATTGCTTATTCTGGTCCTATCTCGGACAGCATCTGACGAGGGTCTGTTTTTCTGGTGGGGCCGCCTACGGAATAATCGCTTCCGCGCATGTGCTGACGTGGCCGATCCAAACTTCGGATTTTTCGATTCCTGCGCCAGCTCATCACGACCGTGATGTCGGGCAGCGCTTGCCGGTAAATGGCTTGTTGGAGCGTCACCGTTCATCCGGTTGATGGGTGATGCCCTCAGTTTGGCCGGGTTCCTATCCGGCGCGGTGCCCTGTCCAGCCCCTGCCCGCTCCATTCGCTTACGCTCCCGTGTTGGTGGACAGGTCGTCCTTCATCGCCGGGTTCGTTGCGAACCGTCCTTCGGGACACCAACCAACTCAAGGGGATGCCAATGACGACAGAAACCAACAAACCAAAAGACGCCAGCCCGCCCAAATATCACGCCTACTACGTGGTGGAGGCTACCCGCCGGGGTCAGAAAGACCGCTGGAACCGCATCGGGGTCATGTTTGCCCATGTAGACGGCGAGGGTGGAACCCTGATCCTCGACAGCCTGCCCATCAACTTCGACGGACGCATCGTGTTACGCGCTCCCAAGGGTGAACCAGAGACGGGCCAATAGGCCCCTCTCCGCCCTGCCACCACCAAGTGGCAGGGCGATCACCATCGTGATCTCCGCGCTTTCTATTATCCGGTAAATAGGATTACCGGATAATTACAATAATCGGGTAATTTGACAAATCCGGTTTTCTAAGTTATCCGGTAAATTGGATAATCCGGAGGACCTATGCCCGTCATCACGATCGCTTCGCCAAAAGGTGGCTCTGGAAAATCGACTACTTCGGTCATCCTCGGCACCGAGATGGCGCATGCCGGCGCAGAAGTGACGTTGCTGGATTGCGATCCCAACCGCTCCATCACGCTTTGGGCCAGCCGATCGGCACTGCCGCCACGCATGGCGGTCCTCTCCCATGTCAGTGAGAGCGAGATCGTACGAACGATCAAACAGCAGGACGCAGACGGACGCATCGTGATCGTCGATCTTGAAGGCGTCGCCTCGCGCCTGGTCTCCCGTGCTATCTCGCAGGCCGACCTGGTGCTCACTCCTATGCGGGCAACCACGCTCGACGCGACGATCGGCGTGCGCGCGCTGGCGCTGATCGCCGAGGAGGAGGAAGCGCTCGGCCGCTCCATCCGCCATGCGGTTGTTTTCACCATGACCCGCGCCATCAAATCGAAGCAGCACACCGCCATCGAGGCGTCGCTGAAAGGGCAGGGGGTTGATGTCATCGTGCCGCCACTGATGGAACGCGCGGCATTCTCCGCGTTGTTTGAATTCGGCGGGGATCTGCGTAGCATTCCCGCGCAAGGCCGCATGGATGGGGCAACCGAGAATGCCGCGGCATTCGCGCAGGAGGTCTATAAGCGCCTTGTGGAGGCTTCCCAATGAGCCATGGTAACGCACCATTCCGTATCGATATTGGCAATCTGAAAAGCCGCGCCAAAGACAGCTCGCCACAAGCCGTTGAGAAGGTGGACAGTGCTGGTGAAAAGCACGGCTTTGTTGACCGGGAGCCGAAAAAACAACGCGGGCGGAAGCCAAGTCCACGCACCGGACAGGTGCATGCCAAGGTGCTGCCGCACATCGCCGACGATATTGCCAACGAACAGAAGCGTACCGGGAAGACGCAGGGCGTGCTGATCGAGGAAGCCTGGGCGCTCTATCGCAGCCAGAAAGCGACCCCGTAACCGAGTGGACCTACTCGGAACGCGGCAAGAGAGCAGCGGCAGAAGAGTCCGTGACAATGACTTGCACTTGTCCGCGCAACCGTTCCTTGCGCCCGACCTTACTCCGTCCGCGCTCCTGAATGGCCGCGCGGAATTCGTCGCCTTCCTTTTTCCACCAGGAAACAGCGACCTCGTGAACAGGTGCGCGGGAATGCCGCCGCCGTAGGTCGAGTGCCACGCCAAAATCAGAAAGCCCGTTCACTTCGAGCAGGGCAGGACCCACGACAAACCGCTGAAAATCCGCGCCCAGCGCGTACGTGCCGGGAGGAACACCCAGCAGCTCTCGGAACCGCTCTAGGGTGAACACGTCCACGCTGCTTTCCCGATTAATCCGCAGGCACACCAGCTCATACAGGGCGATGGCGTATTTGCATTTCATCGCGTAGGCGACCTCACAGCGCACGCGGCCCCATCGGTTTGACCGGGCGAGCACGAAGCGCAGCCGCTTGGGGATGCCATATTGAATGGTTGCAGTTACGTCGTCTTCGTCGTCCGTATCCGTGAAGGCGAGGAGCGGCGTTTTGAGGGTGCGTGGCTTGCCGGTACTCGACTGGTAGTGAACCGTCACCCGGACATTACCGAGCCTATCCAGGCTCGCGCGCACTCGGTCATTGCTTTCATGGCGCGAAAGCCCCTGACGTAATTCCGAGAATGTCAGCTCCCACTCGGCATCGACATCGGTGAGCTTACCGCTATCGTGCGCGCGCTGAATGAGTGTGTTGAGGAGCGCGCGGTCTGACGCCTCCAGAAGATGCGTCCCCGTGACTTCGATCAGTTCCCCGGCTTTCGGGAAACCGTCGAAATTGGATTTTTGCAACAGGGTCAGGCTCATATTCAAAAACATACATGATATGAACTGACTCGCAACTCATATATCAATTCGGTTTTCCTCCGCCCGTTTACTCATATCTCAGAGGTCGGAGAGCAGCTGATGGTGCACGCGGACGAACTTGGGAAGCCCGGAACGGCTTCTATCTGCCCTAAGAGGCGTCCAAATGGCCTCAGGGCTGTAGCTCACGGGCGCAAATCCGCAGGCAAATCGCCCGGCGAAGCCGCCGCCCGTTTACTCATATCTATCCGCCCGTTTGCTCATATTTACCCGCCCGTTTACTCATAGAAACCCGCCCGTTTACTCATGTTTATCGCCTCTATGTCTTTATAATCATTCGATCCTTTTTGCTTGAATCTGAACTTAAGAGAACTTGAACTTTAGACGGTGGACAATTTTCCTGTGGATAACCCTACCGCAGGAGGCGCTTCGCGCCTGAACAGCATCGCCCTATGGGCGATTAGTCAGAACGCATCGGCCGAGAGGATCGGCCGACCAGTACCAGCTCAGGCAGCCGCTAATGCGGCAGCCGAGCCCGTCGGAGCACAACGACGACCGCCGGAGACCATGGCACCGCCGTTAGCCTGCAATGAAAGGGGGACGCTGCGAGAGTGGAGCGCCATTTTAAGGCCGCAGGACGCTGAAATGCCGTTGAGACAAGGCGTGGTAGCCGGCCAGGGCACGACTCGGGCCAGAATCGCCGGAATCTGGCTTGTCGTAGCATTGGGGCAGGGCAGGGGGCCTTAGCGAAGGAACTCTTCCTGAATTCTTCCTTCCGATGGCTACCTGTAGCGGCGCGCAATCGAAATGTGGCGGACGCGCAATCGAGGTCGGTTTCTGACGCAGATTCGCTGAGACTGAGGTGGACCCCAAATCCTGGACAGGTGGTTAAGAGAGACTCCGGACCCTAAAACGGCCTGAAGGCCGGGGATTACGGATGATGAATGTTCGGAAAAAGCACGGCGTTGATTTCAAGGCAAAGGTGGCATTGGCGGCG
>CAINEA010000808.1 GCA_903847525.1 uncultured Acetobacteraceae bacterium
CATTTCGTCGGGTCGATAGTCTACATCGAAGCAAATGTCTATCAAGTCGCCGATCAGCCGTACCTACTGGTCATCGACGGCCAGCAAAGACTGACGACTTTCACGCTTCTGATCGAGGCGTTGGCAGCGGAACAGGAAAGGCGCGGGACGGTTCTGCCTGGAGATTTTGAACCGAGAAAGCTCCGCCACTACCATCTGAAGGACACGTTCCAAGATGGCGAGCGCGCCTACAAACTGCTGCTTTCGGAAACCGACCGGGTGACGTTGAAGGCGCTGGTCGATGGGGCCTCGATGCCTGACAATTACAGCATCCGGATCAAGGAGAACTACGACCGGTTCAGTGAATGGATGAAGAGCGCGGATCTCGACGCCATTTCGCGCGGGGTTGCCCGGGTGATGATCGTCGACATTGCGCTGGAGCGCGGCCACGACAACCCGCAGCTCATCTTTGAAAGCCTGAATTCGACCGGCAAGGCGCTAGGCCAGTCCGACCTTATCCGCAACTATGTGCTGATGGACCTCCAGCATAATCAGCAGACCAAGCTCTACGAGGAGCATTGGCGGCCGATGGAGCTCGCGTTCGGTCAGGAAGCATACGCCGCCAGCTTCGACGGCTTCGTGCGCAACTACCTGACCATGAAGACGGGCGAGATCGCCCGCCTTGAGGATGTCTACGATGCCTTCAAGGCTTATGCCAAACAGTGCGCGAAAGATGGTCTTACCGTCGTTTCTCTCATTTCTGATATGCATCGGTATGCCCGATTTTACTGCCGCATCGCTCTAGGTAAAGACGAGAAAAACAAGGCGCTGGCCGACGTGTTCAGCGATATTCGCGACCTCCGCGCAGAGGTGACCTTCCCGTTCCTGCTGCGTCTCTACGGGGACCACGAGGTCGGGCTCCTTGGTGAAGATGACTTTCTGGCCGCGCTACGGCTCGTCGAGGCTTACGTATTCCGCCGCACCATCTGCAACATCCCGACCAACTCACACAACAAGACCTTCTCGACCTTCGCCCGAACCATTGTGCCAGACCGTTACCTCGACAGCATCAAGGCGCAATTCCTTTCGATGCCGTCGTACCGCCGGTTTCCGAGCGACGACGAGTTCGCGTCCGGGATTAAGACGCGCGACCTCTACGCCATCCGTGTGCGGACCTACTGGCTCCGACGTCTCGAGAACCATAACCGCAAGGAGCGAGTGCCCGTCGAGGAGTACACCATCGAGCACATCATGCCGCAGAACGAGAACCTGCGAGCGGAGTGGCGGGCTGATCTGGGACTGAGTTGGCAGACTGTGCAGGAAACTTACCTTCACACGCTCGGGAACCTCACACTGACTGGCTACAATCCAGAGCTAAGCGACCGCCCGTTCCGGGAGAAGCGAGACATGCCCGGCGGGTTCCGCGATACCCCGATACGATTGAGCGAGGAGCTCCGACAACTCGATACGTGGAACGAAGATACCATTAAAATGCGCGCCGATCGGCTGGCAGCCATTGCAGGTCAGGCCTGGGCGGCGCCTGACCTTAGCATCGGCGACCTGAAGAGTTTCGCGGTCACTCCAGATGCCGCTGAAGCATATACCATCGCCGACCACCCGCCGCTTGCGGGCGGTCCGATAGGGTCATTCTTCCACGATTTGCGCGAGCGAATTCTGGCTCTCAATCCAGCGGTTACCGAGGAATTCCGGAAGCTCTACATCGTCTACAAGACGGAGGATGTCTTCGTTAGCATCATTGCGCAGGCGAGCAACCTTCGGCTGATCCTCAACATGCCCTTCCAGGACCTTCAGGACGCGCGTGGCCTTTGCCGCGACATCACGAATATCGGTCACTGGTCCACGGGGCAGGCCGACATGCACCTCACGCCGGACTCCGACCTGACCTATGCGATCGGCCTGATCCGCCAGGCGTACGAATGGCAGATGGAGGCGGTTGGGGAGTGATGCGTCTGAAGAAAGCGTTGCTGAGGCTTGACTGCCGATGGAGTTGAGGCGACGAGCGGCGCTGCGCCTCCAAGGCGGCATGTCTGCTTTCGCGCAATCCGTTCTCCAATCCGAATCGAACTTTCGGTTCCGTTGCTACTGGAACCCCGGCATGCGGACGGAGCGGCCTTTCAGGCAGGGTCGAAGGAACCGGCGAACTCGGGATCGTCGTAGTATCGGAGTTTGTCGGCGACGATCGGCCGAAGGCCGGCGAGGAACAGCAGCTCCCGGCTTTGCGGCAGGTTGCGGACTTCGTCGGGGGTGAGCAGCGCCCGGCCGGTGTGCTGGTCCGAGAAGGACAGGCCCGACTTTTCGCTGTCGAGGGCGTGGCTCATGGTCTGGAACACGACGGTTTCCTGGCCGAGCAGATCGGACACCAGGCGGGCGCTGTCGTGATCGTTGACGCCGAACACCTGCAGGACGCCGGCATTGCTCAGGAAGGTGCCGGCGCGCTGGCCGTAGGTGGCGCGGAGCTGGTGAATGTCCTGCAAGATCGGCCAGAGCTGGACGCCATAGCCGGCCATCAGGCCCATAGCCTGTTCAACCGGCGCCAGGTGCCCCAACGCCGCGAATTCATCGAGCAAATAGAGGACTGGCACCGCCGGCTTGCCGGGCGTGCGGGCCATTTCCTGCAAGCTCTGGGTGACCATCAGGCGCAGCCAACGGGCATAGGTGCCCAGGCGATCGGGCGGCAGCACCAGGAACACCGTCGCGATGCGCGATTTCAGATCCCCGAACGCGAAATCGGAGCGGTCGAGTACGGCGGTCATGCGGGGGCTATCGAGGAAATGGGTGTGCCGCTGCGCCGCCGAGAGAACGCCGGACGCCTCCCGGTCCGCCTTGCCGATATGACGGTTGGAGGCGCGGGCGATCAACCCTCCGGCCGCGGTCATACCCTGCATACGTGTCAGGAGGGCCACGAAGGCGGCCGGGGTGATCGTCAGGTAGTCGCGCAGGGTCGAGAGAGTGCGCCGCTCCTGCGGCTCTTCCGCTGCGATGTAGAGC
>CAINEA010000809.1 GCA_903847525.1 uncultured Acetobacteraceae bacterium
CAACCTGAATTTCCCCCTCGCCTTCGGCACCGGCGACGATGGCTGGCTGGCCGCCATTGCCTCCGGAATGGCAGAAATCGAGCGCTTTCAGGCGGACGCCCTGGTCGTCAGCCTAGGCTTCGATGCCTCCAAGGATGAACCGCTGAACGCGCTGTCGGTGACCGAGGAAGGTTTCGCCCGCGCCGGCGCGAACATCGGCACCGCGCGCCTGCCGACCGCCATCGTGCAGGAGGGCGGCTATAACGTGAACGTGCTGGGCACCCTGCTCACCCGATTCCTGTCTGGTTTCAGCATCTGAAAGATATTCCGCTATGAAATACAATTTATACGTTTATTCATAGTGACGGTTACCCGCTAACTTACTACCATTGCGTGTATGAGCATTGCCCGCGTCCAGTCCTTCGCCTTCTCCGGCATCGAAGCGGTGCCGGTGGAAGTGCAGGTGCAGATCTCTTCCGGCCTGCCGGCCTTCTTGGTCGTCGGCCTGCCCGACAAAGCGGTCGGCGAGGCGCGCGAAAGGGTCCGTGCCGCCCTTACCGCGATGGGCTTGGCGCTACCGCCCAAGCGCGTGCTGATCAACCTGGCGCCGGCCGACCTGCTGAAGGAGGGCTCGCATTTCGACCTGCCGATCGCGCTGGGCGTACTTGCCGCGATGGAAGTGGTGCCGCGCGACGAGATGGCGGGCTTCGCCGCCCTTGGCGAGTTGTCGCTGGATGGTTCGCTCAACGCCGTCGCCGGCGTGCTGCCCGCCGCCATCGGGGCCTCCACGCGTGAACTCGGCCTGATCTGCCCCGCCAGCCAGGGCGGAGAGGCGGCCTGGGCCGGACGAATCGAGGTGCTGGCCGGCACCGACCTGCTTTCGCTGATCAACCATTTCCGCGGGACGCAAGTACTGACCCCACCGGAACCCGCCGGTGTCGCGGAGGCCGGCCGCGGCCCCTGCCTGTCGGATGTGAAGGGCATGGAGACCGCCAAGCGGGCGCTGGAGATCGCCGCGGCCGGCGGACACAACTTGCTGCTGATGGGCTCGCCCGGTTCGGGGAAATCCATGCTCGCCGCGCGCCTGCCCGGCCTGTTGCCGGACCTGACGCCGCACCAAGCGCTGGAGGTCAGCATGATCCATTCGGTCGCCGGGATGCTCGATGGCGGCCGGCTGGTCATGCGCCCGCCGTTCCGCGAACCGCATCACAGCGCCTCCCAGGCCGCACTGACCGGCGGTGGACAGCGCGCCAAGCCTGGTGAGGTTTCCCTAGCGCACCGGGGCGTGCTGTTCCTGGACGAATTGCCGGAATTTCCCTCCCAGGCGCTGGAAGCCCTGCGCGGGCCGATGGAAAGTGGCCGCACCACGGTCTCCCGTGCCAAGGCGCATGTCACCTACCCCGCCCGATTCCAGCTGATCGCCGCCATGAACCCATGCCGCTGCGGCTATCTGGGCGACGGCTCGCGTGAATGCGGCCGGGCGCCGCGCTGTGGGGAGGATTACCAGAACCGCATCAGCGGGCCGGTGATCGACCGGATGGACCTGACCGTGGAAGTGCAGCCGGCCTCCGCCGCCGAACTCGCCCGCGCCCCGCCGGGCGAGCCCAGCGCTGCTGTCGCGGACAGGGTCGCTGCCGCACGCCAGGCGCAGCGGCAACGCTACGGCGTGGACGGAGCGGCCAGCAACGCCGAGGCGGACTCGCGCGACGTTCACTTGGCCGCCGACGCGCAGGACCTGGCCGAACGGGCCATGGAAAAGCTGCGGCTTTCGCCGCGCGGCTACACCCGCGTGCTGCGCGTGGCCCGCAGCATCGCCGATCTGGCCGGCGCCAAGCTGGTTGTCCGCGCCCATGTCGCGGAGGCACTGGCGTTCCGCCACCGGCCACCCGGGCGCAAGATACCCTAAAGCGTTAAACCCTTTGGCGGGGGTCCAGCGCATCCCGCAGCCCGTCTCCCACCAGATTGAACGACAGCACGCACAGAAAGATCGCCAGTCCCGGAAACACCGCCAGCCATGGCGCCTGGGTCAGAAAGCGCTGCGCCGCGTTCAGCATCGAGCCCCAACTCGGCTGTGGCGGTTGCTGACCCAAGCCCAGAAACGACAGGCTGGCCTCGGCAATGATCGCCGCGGCGATCGCCAACGTGCCCTGCACCAGCACGGGCGGTAGGATGTTCGGCAGCACATGGCGGACCGCGACCCGCCAGGGCGGATTGCCCAGCGCCCGCGCCGCCTCCACGTAATCGTTCCCGGCCACATCCATCGCGGCCCCGCGCGACACCCGCATGAACACCGGTGCCGCGGTAACGCCGATGGCGATCATCGCGTTCTTCAGGTCCGGCCCAAGGAACGCGGCCAGCGCGATCGCCAGGATCAGGAACGGACAGGCCAGCATCGCATCGACGATCCGGCTCAGCACCGAGTCGATCCAACCGCCGACAAACCCGGCCAGCAACCCTGCCGGCACGCCGATCCCAGCCGCGATCAGAACGGAGACCACACCGGCCAGCATCGATGCCCGGGCGCCGAAGATCACCCGCGCCAGCACATCCCGGCCATTCTCGTCCGTGCCCAGCCAATGCGCCGCCGACGGCGCCTTGCGCACCGCCGACCAACTGGTCGCGATCGGGTCATACGGCGCGATCAGCGGAGCCAGAATGGCGGCAAGCACGAACAGCACGATCACCACCAATCCCGCCACCGACGCGCGCCGGCGAACGAACCGTTCCAAGGCCAGGCGGGCCGGACTTCGCGCCGAACCGCTCATGCCACCCGCAGCCGCGGGTTGATCACGACATACAGCACGTCCGCGATCAGGTTCAGCATCACGAAAATGAACGCCGTCACCAGCACCACGCCCTGCACCACCGGATAATCCCGGTTGAACACCGCATCGACGACCAGCTTGCCGAAGCCGGGAATCGAAAACACCTGCTCCGTCAGCACCGCACCCGAGAACAGTGTCCCCAGTTCCAGCGCCCCCAAGGTCACCACAGGCACCAGCGCGTTGCGCAGCGCGTGCCGCAGCACCACCCGCCACTCAGTCAGTCCCTTCGCCCGCGCGGTGCGAACATAATCCTGGTCCAAAGCCGTCAGCATCGCACTGCGCGTGTGGCGCATCAGGATGGCGGCGATGGCGTTTCCCAGCACGAAAGCCGGCATGATCGTAGTCGCCAGCGACTGGCGCCAATCCACGCCCAGCGGCACATACCCCGACGGCGGCAGCCAGCCCAATTGCACCGATACCAACAGGATCAGCATGATCCCCAGCCAGAAATTTGGCGTCGACAACCCCGCCAACCCAACGAAACTGGCCAGGTAATCCCACGCGGTGTTCTTCTTGACCGCCGCGAAAATCCCCGTGGGAATGCCGATCAGCAGCGCGATGCAGAATGCCATCGCCCCCAACTGCAATGTCACCGGCAGCTTGGTCAGCACCAACTCACTCACCGGCTGGCGGATGCGCCAGGAAAAGCCGAGATTGCCGTGCAGCAGATTACCGACCCAATGCAGATATTGCTCCGGCAACGACCGATCCAGCCACAACTCGCTGCGAATTTGCGCCAGAACCACCGGATCCCCGCGCTCCTCCCCCGCCAGAATAATCGCCGGGTCGCCGGGCATCAGTTGCTGCAAGCCAAACACCAGCAAACTGACCAACACCAGCGTCGGCACCACCTGCGCCACCCGGCGCGCGAGCATGGGTTAGGCGCCTGTCAGGAAGGGGGGGGGGGGGGGGGGGGGG